>JAZQYS010000478.1:0-8015 GCA_045633645.1 Victivallaceae bacterium
CGCTTGGCCTCCGACTTGGTGAAGTCTTCAAAGGCAATCCCGGTGTCATCCGCGATCTGATTGTCTGTTTGATGGCAGACGGACATCTGCTGCTTGAAGATGCGCCCGGTGTCGGAAAAAGTCTTCTGGCTCAAACTCTTGCCAAAAGTGTCCAAGCCGTTTACAGAAGAATCCAGTTCACGCCTGATATGCTGCCGTCGGATATTACCGGAATGAATGTTTATGACGATGTCAAAAAGGATTTCCGTTTTCTGCCCGGTCCGATTTTCGGCAACGTGGTTCTGGCGGATGAAATCAACCGCACCACGCCCCGGACTCAATCCAGTCTTCTGGAATGTATGTCTGAAGCAGCAGTCACAATGGACGGCAAACGTCACGTTCTGCCCAAACCGTTCTTTGTTATTGCTACTCAAAACCCCGGCGATTATCAGGGAACTTATCCCCTGCCCGAACCTCAACTTGACCGCTTTCTCATGCGCTTGAGTATCGGTTATCCCTCAAAAGAGGCTGAAAAAGAGATTCTGGACGGTCAGATTTCCGGTGAAGCATTAAGCCGTATTTCTTACGTTATCCGCAGCAACGATATCATCCGCTGTCAGGCACTGGTCCGTTTTGTAACGGTTTCTGATGAAATCAAAAACTATATTATTGATATTGCCGATGCAACAAGACACCATGAAGCACTGGTCAACGGAACAAGTCCCCGTGCAACCCTGGCACTGATGCGCTCCTGTCAGAGTCTTGCCGCCTACAACGGCAGAAATTACGTCACGCCGCAGGATGTACGGAGTATGCTCAAAGTGGTATTCAGTCACCGTTTGAGGCTGAAACTCAAAGCCAAGGCAGAGTGGAAATCCGTGGATAACGTGCTTGACAGCATAGCCGGCTCCATTCATCTGCCCAATGAGGACAAACTCTGATGTTTTTCGGGGCAATTCCGACATCAAGGGGAATACTTCTGCTGCTCCTTGCTGCGGCATCAACGGCAGTCGCCTTTGTCAATTCAGGCTTGATAACGGCATTTACAGCGGCATCTCTGGATGCGATTGTTCTTTCCGGATTTGTCATGGTGCTATTTTCCTGTACGGGCATGAAACTTTCGCGTTCAGTGGAAGACGGAACCTGCGGTGAAATGCTGTCCGTAACATTTTCTCTTGAGAACAAACTTTTTCTGTTCCGCCAAAGCTGCGTGATTCTCGAAAAATACCCATTTGTTTTTTCAGAGAAATACGCCTTTGCCTCCCCAGCCCTTGCACCGAAAGAAAAAAGCACGTTTTCAGTACAGATCAAAGCAGAAAAACGCGGCAGTTTCTTTCTTGACAAAGTATATCTTGTCACCGGAGATCCGCTGGGACTTTTCTGCAAAAAGAAATGTTTTCACCTGCCGACACACATAGACATTTTTCCGCGCGATCTTGCGCCGGACTCCCTTGAAGCAGCGGACAAACGGGGCGGTATCCCCGATGCGGAAGGCCGTTCTCTGGGACATGCCGGAAAGGGCATGGAGTTTTTCGGCGTCCGCCCCTATCGCATCGGCGATGAAATCCGTCACATACACTGGAAATCAACGGCGACCAAAGGAAAACTCATGGTCAAAGAGTTTGAGGCTTCTGCCGTGGACCAGATTGTAATTCTGCTGGATACCGACAAAAAGAAAGTCAGTCCTGAGCCGTGCGACAACAACCTTGAATTTCTCATTGCCTGCGCCAACTCCATCAATGAATTTCTCAGCAGAAAATACTGTCATTTGCGCTTCTTTTCAGCTGACGGGAAAGACGGATTGTATCACATTTCAGGCGATGCGGCATCCGTCCGTGAAAAAATCCGTCAGGCTCTCACATTACTCCGGCCGTCGGATACAGCTTTTTCCACGATTCTGGCGGAGGCGGTGGAAAATATACCTCAGCGTTCCATCGTCTATCTGCTCAGCATGTCAGAAGAAAAGCTTGCCGAATACACGGGAATTCTGGCGGAGCAGGATTGCTTCTGCAATCTCATTTATGCCCCCGCCCGGAATTTTCCTCTCACCGAACCGGATAAGCCGAGAGTCGTCCATCGTGAAAAAATGCCCGAAAAATTTTCAGAACTTGCCGAAATTGCCAGAATGGCAGATTTTTCTTCCGGCGCAGAAATTCTTGAACACAGGTGACGGCGGATGAAACTCTTGCAATTAAAAAATCTTTTTTTCACCAGTCCTTCGCATGAAAAGCCTGAAATTCTGATGGATGACAGCCATATTTTAAAACGCAGACCGGGCAAGGCAATCCACTTTTTCTATACGATATTGTTCGGACTGGGAATAGCCTCGGCACTTTGGCAGCATGGTTCACCTGTTTTCACGATTCTTACGCTGGCACTATTGTTTCCGATGACGGGATTTTTGTTCATTTCCTACCGTTTTGCAGACATGCTTCTCCGTCGTATGCTGGCGTGCGGTATTTTTTTCGGAGCCTGTATCTGGGTCACATTCCGTCTAAGCAAAGGCGTTCCCTTTGATCTGGCTCTGGTTGAAGGCATGATTGTAAGCAGTTTTTCTTTTCTTATCAACGGAACAAAAAAAGACTGCAATTACCTCTTTTTCATCAGTGTTTTTCTGCTGATTTATGCCGGTTTGATTCCCCGGAAACTGCTGCTTTATCTTGTTCCGGGTACGGCACTTACTCTTATAATCATCTCGTTCTGTGAAAGAGAACAAAATCTTTCAGGTGCGGGCAAACTGCTCAAAGCGGAAAATTTTTCAACTCTTAACAACATGAAACGCTCCTGGCATCTTGTTGTGCTTCAACTGCTCATTGCACTGCCGTTTTTTGCATTTGTTTTAAGTTACATTCCTCTGCAGGAAACCGGCAGTTCCGGATTATTTGAGGTATCTTTTATCACTTCCAGAAATTCTGCCATGCCGCCGGATTTGCAAAAGTGGCTCCGTCAGGATAAAAAGACAGCCCATAATCCGGAGGGAGAAAAAATCGCAACCGGCGCAGAACCTGACAGTTCGGGCAAAGAAGGGCAGATTCTTGATATTCCCGACGCAGAGGCGGAGTTGGACGGCAACGGCAGAGGAGCCCCTCCGGGCAAAGATTTGCTTTTCACCGTTTCAATGCCGGTCAAACTCTACCATTTGGCAACTCTTTACGATATGTATGACGGAAAAAAATGGCAATTGAGCAAAACACTTGCCAATCAGCATTTGAACAACCGCCGCGGACTGCCTGCAAAGCATATTTCAGTAGAGAGCCGCTATACAATACAGAAGTGGATTTCGCACAGTTTGTATGCGCCGTACCGTCCGGGCAGTTTTTCTTCTGCGGAGGGAGACCAAAACACAACGCAGTGGTTCAAACTTTTCAGAAAACTCAAAAGCAACAGTTTCAGCACCCGCTTTGTCAAGGGAACAACACTGCCGGCTCTGCCGTTTGAATACAAGGTTACCTCACATTTACTGATACCCTATCTGCCGCGCCTCAGCAGCCGGACGCAGACTCAAAAAAAGGAACCGGAAATCAGCAGAACTTTTGACGATTATCTGAATATCTGGGCAGAAAACGAAAAAGTCCGGCTTGAAAAGTTGCGTATTGCAGAAGAAGCCCGGCAGAAACGCCTTGCCGTCGCAAGAGAAAAGCAGCGAAAAATTGCCGAACAGCGTGAAAAGCAACGGAAAATCGCCGCCGAAAAGGCGCGTTTAAAACGTCTTGCCGCTGAAAAAAGACTCAAAAAACAAGGCAAAAAGACAACTGTAAAACCGGCAAAAAAAACTGTTCAAAAACAACCGGTCAAAAAAGCCGTACCGAAAAAAGTTGCGTTCAAACGTCCGCCAGTAAAGCGTCCTGTCTACGATCCGCTGTGGTTTGAAAGACTGCCTAAAAGTCATTATCTGAAAATACCGGCAAATCTTTCTCCCCGTATTGCCGAGCTGGGTAAAAGCATAACCAAAGACTGCCTGTTGCCCTACCAGAAAGCGATTGCTCTGCGGGATTATCTGCGGAAAAATTACACTTATAAACTCTATGCGGCTCCGACTCCGGCAGAAAAAGAGAGTGTTGAATATTTTCTTTTTGAACTTAAAGAAGGTCATTGCGAATACTTTGCCGCCGCATTGGCAGTTTTGGCACGGACACAGAATCTTCCCTCGCGTGTTGCGGTTGGATTTTCTCCCGGTAACTACAATGCTCTGACCCGAAAAATGGAAGTCTACGAATATCACGCCCACGCTTGGACTCAGATTTTTATTGAAAAAGTCGGCTGGCTGACCTTTGACGCTGTTCCGCCGTCAGAAATCCAATCCCAAACCACGCCCATCGGTATCGGACAATTCCGCGACCCGTTTGGAGATGAGTGGAAAGTCATGCCGCCGGAATTAACACCGCAATCCCTTGAATTTGCGAAAAAAATCCACGACAAAGAAGTTGCAGAACGCAAAGCCCGTCAGCTTGAACGGCAAAAAAAACAGGCAATGCAAAAAATGCCGGCAAATAAAAACAAAAAGGTGGTCAAAGTTCCTCAAAAACTCAACAAGCAGAAAAAAGTCAAAACAATAAAACCCACCCGGGCAGGAGAATATGTCAGAAACGCCCTGTCTGAATGCAGAGAAAATCTGCAGAAATTTCTCTATTACCTTTTACAAACTTCACGGGGAAGAATCCTTGGCACCTGTCTTTCGACGGCACTGGCTCTGTTGATTATCTTCCATCGCAAACTGTACCGCAGAATGAAAAAAATGTTTTACCTTCTCAAACAAAAAAGCATTTTGAGGAAACTTGACAAATCCCCCGATCTTTCAGCAGATCAGAAACTTCTGCTGCTTTACCGTGCCGTGCGCCTGCTCCTGCTGACAGAGGATATGGCAAGAAAAAACAATCAGGAACTTCTCGCCTATGCGGAAAATTCAGGAAAAATCTTCAAAAAGAGATATTTAAAGAAACACCCTGATTCTCAAGATTTTGAAGAAAAAAGTCAAATTTTCTCAAAGGCCGTTCACGCCATCTTTTCAGTCTATTATGCGCTGGAGTACGGGCATTGCACAACTGATGAAAATCAATATAAAATATGCAGACAGTTTTTCAGTGATCTGGTTGTATTAACGAGGGAAATATAATTCCCTGAATGGGAAAAATCATCCCCCGTACTCCATTTTCGTCCTCTGTTTTCAGTCAAATTATTTGCAAAAAATTTCAGTAATGGTATATTAAACTCCATATTTGAATCCGCAAAATAAGGAATAAATTTATGCTGAACAGAATTTTTTATTCGTGTGTCGTTTTGCTTCTTGTTTTAACCGGCTGTACCACACCGGGAAACACACCTCAGGCTGTTTTAAAAAAGGACTCTTTTTATGTGGTCTTTGACAAAAAATTCAAACCTGAGGATGCCCGGAAAGCCTCTGTATCCGGAGTTGTTCCCGGCAGGAAACAGAATTTTGTAATGACGGCAAAAAACAGTTTCGATCTGAAAAACCTCTGCGGCAGTTATACGCCGATCAAAGATGCCGCCATCGTTTCATTTTCAATTTATTCTCCGGCAGACGGCATTTATTATCTGGGACTCGGGGCGGATTACTGGTACACTTGTTATCTTGACGGCAAACTTGTCGGAACGACTGAACCCAAAGGGGAACCGGCAGAAATTCCATCGTATCTTAATCGCAGTTACAAAGTCTTTCTCAAAAAGGGAGAAAACCGCTTTTTTGCCCATACCCGTCCGGGAATCGGCAGTTGGCAGTTTTCCTGCGGACTGCTCCCGGATTTTTCAAAATGGCCCGAAAGCATGAAAGAGCGTCAGCAGCTTTTCAATACTCAATTTCCGCAAAAAGATTCTGTAAAAGGACCTTTTGTCACACACATTTCAAGAGATCAGGCGCAGATTTGTTTTGAATATTCCCGGAATGTTGCCGCAGAATTGCGCTTCAAGCTTTCCGGTTCAAAGAGTAAATCAAAAGTTCTTGCTCCTGCCCCCGTTCTCGGCAGAATTCCCCGGAAAAAGATTCACCGTTTTGAAGTAAAAAATCTTTTTCCCGGCAAAAAATATGAATTTGAAATTTTTGACATGGAGAACTTCTCAAGCAAAATCGCCTCAGGCTCTTTCACCACGCTGCCGCAGAAAAAGTCAAGTCATACTCTGACAGCAATCAGTGACACGCAAGTTGCGGATTTTTCGCGTGAAGAACTGATCCGTTCTCTTGTCCGCAAAGGTGTTTTCAAAAATACAGATTTGCTGGTTTCGCTGGGAGATGTCAGCAGCACGTTCAACGATTTCAATGCTGCCTATTTTGATTCTTTTCTGATTCCGTTCCGTGAAGAGGGAGTCCGCGCGCCCTTTTATCCTGTGCGCGGCAATCACGAATACCGCGGACCGGATACAGATAAATACACGCAGTATTTCGGTACGCCCTATTACGCTTTCCGTTACGGAGATGTTCTTTATATTGTCATTGATATGGGTGAAAACAGACCCGTAATCCGCCGGAACGGACATTTCACGCTTTTGACGGATACGAAGAAATATTTTCTTCAGCAGAAAAGATGGCTGGAACGCTTAAGCAGAAGCACTCTTTGTAAAACGGCAAAGAAACGTATCGTTCTTGCTCATGCCACGCCCTTTGAATGGGAAGAGGAATATATGGCAAAAAAACTTACTTTTTTTGCAGATATTTTCTTTGGAAAAAATCCCAAGTGCCCCATTGACCTCTGGCTGTGAGGACACGTACACTCTCCCTACCGTTTTGACCCGGTAACAAAAGAACTGGCAGGGGCTGCGCGTACATTCAACTTGAAACGTCCCGGTCGTCTGACTGAGAACGATTTGAAAAACATTCACTTTCCCGTTTACGTCAACGACGGTCCGCGCGGCGCAGGCAAAAACTTCAGCGTCACCCGCCTTGAAGTCACCCCCGCTCACATAACCATCACCTGCACCGGACCTGACGGCTCCGTCATGGATAAAGTCATCCTCCGCAAAAACAAACCTTTTGAAATCAAAAACACCACTTATCAAAAATACATTCCCTATTCCCGATAAGGGAACAGAGTGTTACTTTTTGGCGGCGGCTTGGAGGGCGCGGCTGATGGCGGCTCCGCCTTTCAAATTCCTGCCGTAATGTCCCATGTCACGGTGAAGCTCAATGTGTTTGTCTTTGGAGGGAATCAAATTATACATCGCATAAATTCCGTTCGGAGGACAGGTTCCGTCAATCAATCCGACTGAAATGTATATCGGACACTTGATGCGGCGTCCGAAATTCATCATGTCAAAATAATCCCAGACTGCCGGTTTAGCGGCATCTTTCTTCAATGCCGTATAGGGCTGGGGCCAGCCGCTGAGGCGTTTGTTTGCAGCAAGCGTTCCCGCAAAATCAACCATTGCAGGAACCGTGGCACTGGCAAGTGTAACATCCTTATCCATCGCAGCAGCAAAGAGTGTCTGCGCGCCGCCCTGACTGCTGCCGGTCACGATGATATCTTTTCCATTCCATTCAGGCATGGTTTTGAGAAATTCCAATGCACGGAGTACACGCAGAAACATATACTTGAAGTACATCGTTTCACGTTTGGCACTGCCGATACGCATATATCCGCGCAATTCACCTTTGCTCAAATCTGCATAATATTTTTTAGGCTGTCCGTTCAAGATACCGTGCGCATTGATGTTGAAACGGATTGCATTGGGCGCAGGCAGCTGCCAGGAGGTAAAGACACCTGCCCCATCCACTCCGAGAATCACAGGATATTTGCGGCTCTTATCCAACGGCACACTCAAATAGCCCGACACCGGACGTTTTCCGGCACAGGATATTTTCATATCATAAGTGACAGCATATTTTTCAGCTCCTTTGCGGACGGGAATCTGTTTCTTTTCAAGAACTTTAAGAGGAACTTTTGCCAATTCTGCCTTGCATGAATCCCAGAATTTATCAAAATCAGCAGGCTCAGGACGGGCGGGAACAAGTTTCTCAGGTTCAACCAGAATACCGCTGCCGCGATAGTTGCGTCCGGAAAGAACAATTTTCTTTTTCGGATTTTTCG
>JAZQYS010000479.1:0-3514 GCA_045633645.1 Victivallaceae bacterium
TTGCGGCTGTCAAGACGGATTTTGATTTCTCCGGACTGCATCCATATTGAATCAGGAAGAGCTGCAAAAACACTGCAAACGGCAGTAACAAAGAGCAGGGAAAGCATTTTTTTCATTTCTGATTTTCTCCGTAAGTGTAAAGATCATTTTTCAAAACGTGAACAAGATCGCGTATATTTTTAACGGGATAATCCGTGTAAACGGCACTGGTTCCGACATCCTGTACCTGGTGACAGTCTGAACCGGCAATTTTGTGCAGGTTATATTTCTCAGCCCAGGCAAGCGCAATATCGTTGCGGCTGTCATGACGCGGATGGGTATTCAAAACCTCGATACCGAAAAGGTGTTCGGGAGCAACGACAGTAATTCCGTTTCTGAACGGATGTGCCTGATAAAAGAGGATATCATTTTCTCTTGCAAAAGCACCGAATTCCGCCGCAGTCATGGTAAAGATTTTTTCATAATCAAGACACTGCTCCTGAGTCATTCCGTAAACGAGATAATCGTTGGCATTTTCATCAAAGCGCAATTCAAAACCGCCGAGGACCAGAAGACCGCATTTTTCCCCGAGTTCCGCAGCCTGACGGATGGTGTCAAAATAGGATTTATAATAATCCCCTCCAACATTATCAAGAAACCACTGTTTTGAAATGGAGTTGAAGTGATTGGTAATAACAATGGCATCAAAACCGGCCTTGCTGTAACGTTCAACGATTTCCGCCGCGGAAAGTTTGCCGCAGTATGAAAATCCGGTCGTATGGATATGGAGTTCTATTTTCATTTTACCGTTATATATTTAAATTTTTCAGATAAAAAATATCGGTATCTAACATACACTTTTTTTTAAAAACTGCAACTGTTTTTCTGTTTTAAACGCTTTTTTTCAGAAACATCGCACAAAAATCCTGTTTTTTTCGCATTCCGGCACAAAAACAACTTGCAATCTAAAATTTTTTGTGGTAAGTTAGGGGTAGAAAGTTGAAAAAGTGTTTCCGGAGTGACTCAAAAAAAATGACACAACATCAAACATCAGTATCATTAACGGATCCGGGAACTCAATTTGTCTTTTTTGTTATAACTTGTGTTTTCACCGGCAGCGGCTCATATTTTTGACCGCTGCTTTTTTATTTCCGGCAAAGTCCGGAGTAACTTATTATTAAGGAGAAAAAGAGTATGACAAAACATCTGGCACTTCTGATTCTCGGCGCTGCTATGCTTCTGCCTTTGTCCGCAAAAGACCTCTACGTCAAACGCAAAGGCGGCAAAAACACAAACCCCGGAACCAGGGAAAAACCCTTCCGCAACCTGTGGAAAGCCATTGAAAAAGCTGCTCCCGGAGACGTCATCCATGTTACCGAAGGCGTCTATCCCGGAAAAATGTCCTGCGGTTGGATCAATGTGGATAAACCCGTTCACTTAATCGGCGGATATTCCTCTGACTTCTCTGCGCGCAATCCGATCAAATATCAGACACTTCTGCGTCCGACAAATAAGCAGAATATGACCAAGCCGGTTTTCGGCACCATGACCATTCAGACCAGAAAATTCGGCAAAAATCAAAGTGTTGCCGTTGACGGCTTCATCTTTGATCAGACTCTTGCCAACAACTACCACGCCCGTGAAGGCAAGCCCGCCGGTTTTGCTGACGGTATGCTGACGATTCCGCCCGCCAAAGGCAAATCTCCGCTGCCCACCATCGACCGCTATCTGCTGCATGCGGATACCGACGGCGTGCTGATTATTCAGAACTGCCTGTTCCTCAACGGTTCCAACTATGCTCTGAATGTCGGACACTTTTCCGGAACAGTCAAAGTCCTCAACAACGTTTTTGTCGGCAACCGCATGATGGGCGCCAATGTCAGAAGCAACAACGGCAAACCCTTTATGGTCAATTATGAGTTTGCCTACAACACCGTTCTTTTCACCTGGACCAGAACCAAGACCTTTGAAGACATGGGTTACGGCGTCCGTACCAATGTCGGCGTGGAGTCCAATATTCACAACAACATTCTCGGACTCAACTGCATGGCAGGTTTTGACAATACTCTCGGCAACGCAAAGCACAAAAAAGTTGCTCTGGTCAACAACATCTTCTTCCTGAACAAAAAAGCTGACGTGGCAATCACCATCAGTCCGAATATCCGCTTCATGAAGGTCGAAGACGAAGGCTTTGAAGATCTTGCCGACGGCGACGGAATCACTGCCTTTGAAAACAATATCGCAATGAAAAACCCCGCACTGTTCAAAGGAATCATTGATATTAATTATCTGCAGGCGTTTTTGAGTGCTACTTACAAAGAAAAAGTTCATTACAACGAAAACTCTCCGATGAATCAGTTCCGCGCCGCGTTGGGACTGAACAAACAGGGCAGAATCACCTCCAAGGTTTCAATGTTTGCCAATCCCTATCCGTTTGACGGTGCGGTAAAATTCTTCGGAGCCGTTCCCGGATACGGTGCTCAGGGATTTAAATAATCAAAACAGGAAAGGGCAATATTATGGAACAGATCATCAATAACTTCAAAACGATCCTCACCGAAAAATATATCTGCTTTGACGGACGCGCCGGACGCGGTGAATTCTGGAAATATATTCTCGTTACCGTTGTCGTTTCAACGATTTTAGGATTCATTCCCAAAGCCGGAGGAATTCTTCAGATTCTGTGGAGTCTCGGTTTGCTGCTGCCGACGCTGAGCGTAACGGCAAGACGTCTGCATGACCGCGGTAAAAGCGGCTGGCTCCAGCTGCTTTCCCTGATTCCGATAATCGGAGGAATCATTGTTCTGGTTCTCTGCATTCCGGAAGGAGATGCCGAAGGCAATCAGTACGGAGAAGCACAGCAGTAAAACTTAAATCAAAACTTTTTTCAGGAACACTCTTTTTACGGGTGTTCCTTTTTTATTTTCCGTCGTTTTGCGACTGAATTTATTTAAGCAAAACAGCTGTTACATAAACCGGATGACTCCAAGAGGCTCCCAACGGACAACAAATCTTCTGTTTTTATATATTTCACTCCCAACTTAAACTCAATATGCCTCTTTTACTCTTCAGAGTTTAAGTTAAAAAGTTTCATTGCACGACTTTAAATTTACGCGTGCCGGAGATTTCAACACTTCCGGTAGCGCGGGAGGCGGTCAGGATACCGCCGCCGGGGAGATGAAGATTGCTGATTAAGACATCATGCCACTTTTCTGGCATTCCGTGAAAAAGATACAGTTTGTCAAAACGCGTATATGCACACATTTGTGTAAATGCATCCAGAAATCCGCCGCAGCCGTCCAACTGCATGACTTCGTTTTCGTCTTTCGGTTTGGCGATATCATGACGGCGGTGCGCTATCAGACTGAGCATTCGCGGCAGATAAACCGTACACAACCCCTCGTTCACAAATATTTCACGCCAGATATTAAACAACTGCATAGGCGCTTCATTCAATCCCATACGGGTATAAATGATGTTCGCCCACGGAATACACCATTCACTCCATTTGCCGATTCCCATTGAAATCCAATGG
>JAZQYS010000480.1:0-7689 GCA_045633645.1 Victivallaceae bacterium
CTCCCAAGATCATCTTCAGCCCTATGCCCGGCGGTGCTCTCACTGCCAACACCCAGATGATGCGGGACAACAACTGCCTCGACAAATACGACGAATGTATCGACGCTATGCGTGAAGCTGTCGCCAAGGGCGGTTTCGGAACCTCCGTCACCCCTGTCAGTCAGTTCTATTTCCAGCAGGCTTTCGCCAACACCATGTTCGGCGCCTGGAAGAACATCGACAAGAACGGCTACGGCAAGATGGTCCTCGGCTACTTCGGCAAGACCCCCGTGGCTCCCGATCCCGAAATCGTCAAGATGGCTTCCGAGCAGCTGGGTCTCGAACCCACCACCGAAGCTGTTGTTGACCTCAACGACAGAAATCCCAAACTGGGTATCGCCTACAACACCAAACTTCTGGAAGAAGCTGGTCTGCCGGTTACTGAAGAAAACATCTTCATCGTTGCCGCCTGCGGCGAAAAAGGACTCAACTTCCTCAAGGGTGACCGTCCCAACGGTATCCGTTACAAAGAAGCTGCTGCTCCTGCCAAGGCTGCTGCTGCCAACGGTGTCTACACCGCCACCATCGACGGCAAGGCTGTGACCGTTGAAGTTTCCGGCAACGGCGATTACACCGCCAAAGTCGGCGGCAAGAGCTTCACCGTCAAGGTCGGCGAAGGCGCTGCTGCTCAGGCTGCCGCTGCTCCTGCCGGAAACGGCGAAGGCAAACCGGTTGCCGCTCCGCTCCCGGGTACTGTTATGAAGATCAACGTTGCTGTCGGCGATCAGGTTGAAGCCGATACCACGCTGCTCATTCTCGAAGCAGTCAAGATGGAAAACGAAATCAAAGCCGGTTTCGCCGGTACCGTCAAAGAAATCAGCGTTGCCCAGGGCGGCGTTGTTGCTGCCGGTGACACTCTGGTCGTTATTGGATAAGAGGTTTTACCTTGAGTATACTTAAATCAATCCCCATGCTGGCGGCGATGCTGCTGGCATTTGCGGTGGGTGCTGCTCCGGCAGAACCCACTCTCGCTCCGGCGAAAAAAGCCGCCGTTAAAGCTTGCACTGCGAAAAAAGCCGATTGCAAAGCCTGCACCAAGACTTGTGCCAAGGCTTGCAAAGGTCTGCCGGCTGATGTGAAAAAACTGGCAGACAGTGATGATCTGTTCGGTTGGTACGAAGCAAAGGACGGCAAGCGTTATCTCGTGTACGAATGGGAAAAACCTGCTGTTGTCTACTCTGTCAGCACTGCTGAAAAGGCAATCGCCAACCCCGGACGTGAGATGGCTGTCGTTCATCCCGAAGGACGCAGCAAAGGCAAAATCAAGGCTGAAGTTTCTCTCAAAGTTTTGAAACTCAACAAAAACTTTATTCCTGCCGGAAAACTGACCAAAGGTATGGTTATCGGTTGTTTCAGCCCTGCTGAACTGTATCACGACTCTGTTGACAACAACACTGCCAAAGTTGATAAGCTGACCACCACCTGGGGCGAGTCCATGACTGCTCTCTGGGAAAGTACCGGTATCTATGATATTCTCCGTCAGACTTCAGCAAATTTCAAAAGCACCTGGATCCTCGGCCTCGGACGTGTTCTGATGATCTGCGTTTCCTTTGTTCTCATTTACCTTGCCATCGTCAAGGGATTTGAGCCGCTTCTGCTTCTGCCGATCGGTTTCGGTGCGCTGCTTGCCAACATTCCGCTTGCCGGTATTTCCGGACCGGATGGTCTGCAGGGACAAATTTACAATGTCGGTATCGAATCCGGCGTGTTCCCGCTGCTGATCTTCCTCGGCGTTGGTGCCATGACTGACTTCGGACCCTTGCTTGCCAACCCCAAGACTGCTCTGCTCGGCGGTGCTGCCCAGTTCGGTATCTTCGGCGCTCTCATCGGTGCAACGCTGCTTACCTTCTGCGGATTTGACCTGAAAGATGCCGCCTCCATCGGTATCATCGGCGGTGCTGACGGTCCGACCTCCATTTATCTGTGCAGCAAGCTCAGTCCGAAACTGCTCGGTGCTGTTGCCGTTGCCGCTTACAGCTACATGGCTCTGGTTCCGATCATTCAGCCGCCCATTATGAAGCTGTTGACCACTGAAGCTGAACGCAAGATCCGTATGAGTCAGACCCGTGCGGTCAGCAAGGTTGAAAAGATCTGCTTCCCGATTTTGATCACTGTTCTCTGCGCTCTTCTGCTGCCGGATGCCGCTCCGTTGATCGGTTTCCTGATGTTCGGTAACTTGATGCGTGAGTGCGGCATTGTCGAACGTCTCAACCAGACTGCCCAGAATGCTTTGATCAACATCGTCACCATCTTCCTCGGTGTCGCTGTCGGTTCCAAACTTTCTGCCGATCAGTTCCTCTCCATCCAGACTCTGGGTATCCTGCTGCTGGGTATGGTTGCTTTCTCCATGGCGACCGCCGCCGGTGTTCTCGCCGCCAAGTTCATGAACCTTTTCAGCAAAACCAAAATCAATCCTCTGATTGGTTCCGCCGGTGTTTCCGCCGTGCCGATGGCAGCCCGTGTTGCCAACAAGGTCGGTCAGGAATCTGATCCGGGCAACTTCCTGCTGATGCACGCCATGGGACCCAACGTCGCCGGCGTTATCGGTTCCGCTGTTGCCGCAGGTGTTCTGCTCAACATGCTCAAAGGTCTCTGATAGAGAACTTCTGTTGAATAAAAAAGGCTGCTGCAATCTTTAAGGTCTGCGGCAGCCTTTTTGCTTGAATTGTCTGAACAAATAAGTTTGAAAAAATTATGAATACCAACGACACCATTACCGCTCCCGCCAGCGGAACAGGCGGCGCCATTACTGTTTTGCGTGTATCCGGACCGCGTGCGGTTGAGATTGCCGATAAAGTCTGGAAAGGACGGACTGCTCTTTTTTCGGCAGAACCCCGCAAGATGTATCTGGGCAAAATCGGTATGGACCCCGCCCTTGCCGTCTTTATGAAAGCGCCTGCAAGTTATACCGGGGATGACGTCGTTGAATTGCATTGTCACGGCGGTGCTGCCGCTGCAAACAACGCTTTGCATGCGCTGCTTTCCGCCGGTTGCCGCATGGCTGAACCGGGGGAATTCACTTTTCGTGCCTTTGTCAACGGCAAGATGGATTTAACGCAGGCTGAAGCGGTATCTGATGTCATTACTTCGGGCAGTTCCGCCGCCTTTGATCTTGCCCAGAAACAGTTGGCGGGCGCGTTGAGTGAACGGTTGAATGCTCTTTATGACAAAATCAATGCTCTGCGTTCCGAGTGTGAGGCACGCCTTGATTTTCCTGATGAGGAATTGGATTTTGCAAGTGATGCAGAACTTGCCGAACAGTGTCTTGAAATTCAAAAAGAGGCATCCGAACTTCTGGCGACACGCGCGCGGGGCAGTCAGCTGCGTGACGGTGTTGAAGTTGTCCTTGCCGGACGTCCCAATGCGGGAAAGTCCAGTCTGCTCAACCGTCTGCTGGGATTTGAACGCGCGATCGTAAGCAACATTCCGGGAACCACCCGGGATACGGTTGAAGAAAGAACTGTTTTGGATAATATTCCTGTTATTTTGACGGATACGGCAGGTTTGCGTGACAGTTCCGACCCGGTTGAAAAACTGGGTATTGAACGCAGCCGCCGCTCCATCGCTGCCGGACAGGTGACTTTCTGGCTGCTTGATGCTTCAAATCCCGACCGGGCAGGGGAATTGCAGGAACTTCTGGATTCTTCAGCGCGCAATGTGATTGCTGTATGGAACAAAATCGACCTGGTTCCCGATTTTGTCATGCCGGAACTGGATTTGCCGCAAACGGCCCTCTCTGCCGTAACGGGTGAGGGAATTGATAATTTGATAGAAAAATTCAGTCAGATCATCAATGCCGGAAGCGTTCAGCAGACACTTCCTGATGTCGCCGTCAATGCCCGTATTGCCGGAGAGTTGGAAGAAGCCGTTGCTTCTTTGATTACGGCGCGTATGAACTTTGAATCTTCTGAATATGAACTTGCCGCCGCCGATCTTGCCGCTGCAAGTTTTGCTGTCGGTGAAACGGTCGGCAAGACAGCCTCTCCTGATTTGCTTGACAGTGTATTTCACCGTTTCTGCATAGGAAAGTAAAATTATGAGCGATCAATCGGTCTGGTCGGGAGAAAACCTTAATTTATCCATCGGCAGGCAGGTCATTTTTGATGATGCCAATATGTATATCGGCGCAGGAGAGCGTGTTGCGCTCATCGGACGCAACGGCGGCGGAAAGTCCACGCTTCTTAAAATCGTTGCGGGCATAGAACAGCCCTCTTCCGGCAACATCAGTATCGCCAAAGGCTGCCGCATTGCCTATATGCCGCAGGACCCCGTTTTTGAATCCGATAAGAATGTGGGCGAACTGGTCGCTGAGGGATTGCAGTATTTTGAGGAACTCCTTGAGGCGTACAACCGCCAGTCTCCTCATTCTACCGCCGCTGTGGAGCTGGAACACAAAATCAATTATCATCAGGCATGGACTTATGAAAACAAACTTGATACCATGCTTGATAAACTTGATCTTGACCGTGAAAAATGCTTTGCCCGTCTTTCCGGCGGAGAAATGCGCCGTGTTCTGCTCGCCCGTGCGCTGATTTCAGAACCTGATCTGCTTCTTCTGGATGAACCGACCAACCATCTGGACGTCGGAACTGTGAACTGGATTGAGAATTTTCTTGCCTCCTATCGCGGAGCTTGTCTTTTTGTCACTCATGACCGCTATTTTCTTGACCGCATTGCCAACAGAATCGTGGAGTTGTCAAACGGCAAATTTTTCTCCTGCGTCGGCTCTTATGCCGATTTTCTTGAAGCGAAAGAGGCGCATGAATACGCCGAAGACGCTGAAGCGGATAAGCGTGAAAAATTCCTGCGCCTTGAAATTGACTGGGTGCGCCGTTCTCCCAAGGCGCGTTTGCGCCGCAATCTGGGACGTCTGCGCCGTTTTGAAGAACTCTCTGCCATTGACCGTCCCAAACGCATGGGCAATGTGGAGTTGATTATTCCCGCCCCCGGACGGCTCGGCAACAAAGTTGTTGAATTGGAAAATGTCTCTTTCAGTTTCGGCGAACGCAAACTCATTGAGGATTTCACCTGTGAATTCCCGCAGGGCAGCAAAACCGGAATCATCGGTCCCAACGGCATCGGAAAAACCACGCTTCTTAAATTGATTACCGGTTCCCTTGCGCCGCAGAACGGCAAAATCCACATCGCCGATACTGTTGATTTTAATTACATTGATCAGACCCGCATCACGCTTGACCCCGAACAGACCGTCGCTGAAGCCGTTGCCGGAGACTCCGACAGCGTGAATCTGGGAACGGATAAAATTTCCATCTGGGGATATCTCAAACGTTTTCTCTTTGAAGATGAACGTATCAACACCAAAGTCAAGTATCTTTCAGGCGGCGAAAAAGCGCGTCTTCTGCTTGCCATCGTATTGAAACAGGGCGGCAACTTTCTGATTTTGGACGAGCCGACCAACGACCTTGATCTGCCCACTTTGCGGGTATTGGAAGAGGCTCTCGTACATTATACGGCTCCTGTCATCGTTGTCAGTCACGACCGTTATTTCCTCAACAGAGTCTGCAACAGAATTATCTCCTTTGACGGCAAAGAGGGTATTACCGTTCAGGAAGGCGATTATGATTACTTTGCTTTTAAGCAGGCTCAGAAGCTGGCGGCAAAAGTTCAGGAAGTTCAACCTGTTAAAAAGGAAACTCCTGCTCCCGTCCCCGTAAAAAAACAGCAGCAGAAACTCTCTTACAAGGAACAGAAAGAGTTGGACGGCATGGAAGAGGCTGTCCTTGAAGCGGAAGAATTGATTTCTTCTCTTGAAGCAGAGTTTACTGCTCCTGATTTTTACACCACCCGAGCCAAAGAGGCTCCCGTGCTTCAGGCAAAACTTGACGAAGCCCGGGCGAACCTTGAAGCCCTCTACGCCCGTTGGGAAGAGTTGGAAACCAAAAAAGCAAGTTATTCCAGATAAGGGAAATAGAGAGTTCGGAAAACAGATTCACAAAAAAGACCGTGTTGAATTTTCCTGTAATTGTAAAAATATTGTCAACGTTCTTGACAAGCAATCAGATAAGTGCTACCTTATATTAAATTTATTTTCTTTAAGGTTGTGCCGGGTGAAAAACAGCGGGATTAAAGTAAGGAATATTGAGTATGGAAAAGTTTATTATTTCTGACGGGCAATTGCAGTATCTGCCGCAGATTTTTGCAGACGGGATAACTGAATATACTTCGGGTGAAAGCGTTTCCTCCTCCGGAAATGCCGGATATGCTGCTCCGGATTTTGACGTGGAAGCTGTTGTCAGCAGCAATGTCGGATACGATGAAAAACAAAGAGATGAAAATCTGCAGGAAGATACCGTTCTTGCAACAGAAAAATCTTTCAGTGCCGTATACGGCGGGAATGCCAACGATGTTGAAGAAAACGCTTCCTTGGCTGCTGAGTCTTTCTCAACTGGCGTAACTGCGTCCGGAACAGCTCCCGTTAATACCGCAGTAAAAGCGAAAAGAAGCGGAGATGATTCTGTTTCTGACGGCGGCGACAGCCGCATTATGGTTGAGCGTGCAGTCGTTGCAGTCAGAAGGCCTGCAACCGATATCAAAAATCGCGGATTCTCTCAGGTTATCGCCTGGGATCAGAACCGCGGTACTGTCGGCATGATTCACAACAACGGTAAATTCCCCGCTGAATGGGGCGGCGTCTGGGAGTGGAGCGGCTCTGATATCAACCTCTGGCGCGTTGCCGGAGCCGGACACTTCAAGGGTTCAAAAGTTGATTATGACGGTGTTCTTCTTTACAACGGTATCGGCAACACCTTCGCCGCATGGACCGATTTGAATGACCCGTCCTACGGCTACGTTGACCTCTGTCACGTTGAAGGCTCTTTCAACACCCGCGCCATCGCCGACTTTGACGGTAACGAATATGATGATATTCTCATCTTTGACGGCAACGGCAGTTTCGGAACCGTCCTTGACGGAACCACCTACAAAGATATCTGGCACGTAGACAATGCGTCTTCCAATCCCTGGAAAATCCTCGGTGCCGGTTCCTTCGGCGGAAAAGAAGACAAACTCATCGTTGAAAACTCTTCCAACGGTCACCTCTATCTCTGGCAGAACAACGATTCCTCTTTCAAAACATGGAATTGGAGTCAGACTGACATCGGTTATCTCGGAAAAGACTCCAAGTTCATGGTCTCCGGTGACTTTAACGGTGACGGCACTGACGATATCGTCATTCAGAAAAGCAACGGAGAAATGTGGTGCTGGGACGATGGTAACTCCGCCAATTTGCGCTGGATCGGCAATCTTGACAGCACTTTTGCCGTTGAATCCGTCGGCGACTACAACGCCGACGGCAAAGAAGATATCCTCCTGCGCGAACAATCTTCCGGCTGGGGCGGTCTCGGCTTCTGGGGTGCAGGTTACGCCGGTAACTGGACCGATATGAACGTCCGTATCGAAACCGACACCCGCACCTCCGGCAGCAAATTCGCCGTGAACGCCTGAGTTTCTCCGATAGGGGGAGATGGCATTGCGGGGAGGGGAAAAACCTCTTTCCACGAGAAAAGAAGTTTTACCCCCCCCCGTACCCCACCCCTTTTCGAGAAAAGCGGGGTATTTTGAGATTGGAAGAATACAGGCTTTTTTGAACAATCTGTTATCTTAAACACATCCTCCCCCGTCAGGGGCAAC
>JAZQYS010000481.1:0-6349 GCA_045633645.1 Victivallaceae bacterium
CTGCCATTCCGCCACCCGGGCACAGGGGGAAGAAAAACTGTATATAATAAAAGATAGCCGAACTTTTGAAAAAAATCCAGTAAAAGGCAAAAAAAAATCACAGAAATTCGCAAAGTCATTGCAAAGAGGGTAAAATAATGCTATATTTTTGATGAATAGAGAAAAAAAGTTGAAAAGGGAAAGAGGAATGAAGATAAAAAACCTGAAACATGTGCTGATTGTTTTGCTGCTTGCGTTTGTGCTGACGGGAAATGCAACGCTGATTAAAGAAATAGAGCGTGCAGGATTAACGGCGACACGGGAAAAGTATCCAGATACGGATACGGTACTTCTTTACAATCAGGAAAAAATCCGTTACGATGAAAAAGGGCTGTCAGACTCGACGGATGAGTATTACCAGAAAGTGCTGACGGAAAAGGGAAAAAAGTTGTTAAGGAGCTTTACATTTCAGTTTAACAGCACATACGAAACGCTGACGATAGAGAAGGCGGAGATCATAAGAGCCGGAAAAACGATAAAAATAAATCCTGCGGAAAACAGTAAAATCTCGATAGAACCGGGACAGATGGGGAGTAACATCTATGATCCGGCAAATAAAATCCTGACATTGGCGATACCGGACTTGCAGGTGGGGGATATCGTTGGTTTGAGAGTCCGGAGCGTGGTCAAAAAGGCGAGAATACCCGGATTCTGGGGAAATTATATACCATTGCAGAGTAATGCGCCGATATTGAAATACGAAGTCAAGATAGATGCGCCGGAGAAACTTCCGCTGCGTTCAATTGCGCTGAAAGATAAAGAGGGCCCGGAAGTAAAATTCAAACAGGAAAAGAAGAACGGCCGGATATACTATTACTGGAAAGCGGAAAATGTTCCGCAGGCGATACCTGAGCCGGATATGCCGCCGCTTTATACGGCGGTGCAGAGGTTGTTACTGGGAACGGCAGAAAACTGGAAAGAAATCTCGCAGTGGTACTATAAACTCTGCCGTCCGCACCTGGATAAGACGGATGCGGCGATACGGCAAAAAGTGGCGGAACTTACCAAAAATGCAAAGAGCCGGGATGAAAAGATTATGGTGTTGTTTCAGTTTGTGTCACAACAGATCAGATATATGGGACTTACGCCGGAGTCGGAGGCTCCGGGATACGAGCCGCATGATGTGACGCTGACATTTCACCGGCGTTACGGGGTGTGCCGTGATAAGGCGGCATTGCTGGCTGCAATGCTGGAAACGGCGGGATTGAAAGCGTATCCGGTACTGATTATGGCGGGGATTCCCAAAGATGACGATGTGCCGAACGGCTACTTCAACCATGCGATAACGGCGGTGGAGACAGCTCCGGGGAAATATATACTGATGGATCCGACTAATGAGAGTGCGCGGGAACTGCTGCCGGCGACACTTGCCAATTGCAGTTACCTGGTGGCGAAACCGGAGGGGGATAAACTCCGCAGGACACCGTCACCGGATTCAAAGTATAACAGTCTTTTGATTTCAAGTGCTTCTGAATTGAACGGGGACGGACACCTTTCGGGGAAAATAACACTTCATTTTACAGGGATCAATGATATGCTTTACCGGGATGCGCTGTCGCGCTGGACTCCGGAAGAAGCGGAACAGTATTTTTCGCGCCGGCTGAATGCGGCGATACCGGGGGCGGAACTTGTAAAAATTGAAATTACACCAGTTCCAGTCCGCGACATGAGCAAACCGCTTGCGGTCAAATTGCATTATACAGCAGAAAATATGCTGCCGTCAAGGAACGGACCGGCGGTGCTGCAGCTGCCGGAACTGGGCGACTCCATCGGAGCTTCCGGTTTTCTGTTGGGTTCTTTTGCATTGGAAAAACGGCGGTTCAAACTCCAGATGCCGTCAACATTTTCGGTGCGTGAAAATTATACGCTGAAACTTCCGGCACATCTGAAACTGATATCACTGCCTGAAGCGGAAACTCTTGCAGAAAAAAATCTGATACAGTGGCAGAGAAAAGTCACACAGAATAAAAATATCATTTACGGTGAACGCGCATTTTCGGTGGATTCGTTGGAGTTTTCTCCTGCGGATTACATAAAAAGCCGCGAACTTCTGCGTAAGATGGATATGAAAAAACGTGCGCTGCCCATTGTGGAAAACGACTTTTCTCAAGTTAAAAGCGCAGAAATGAGCAATGTTTTTGCAGGCGCAGACATGCTGATTCTGGCAGACAGAACCAAGTGGACACTTAAAGATAACCAGCGTTGGGAAGAAGAGAGATTCCGCAAAATAAAAATCTTAACCTATGCAGGGATGAAAGATGCCAGTGAAATCAGGGTGCATTATAATCCTGTCCGTGACAAGGTCAAAATCAGTGGAAAGGTGATTTCACCTGACGGTCGGGAGCGTTTTTTGCAGGAGCAGGAAAAAAATATCATGGATGGTGCCTGGAATGCTTCAGCACCGCGTTATCCCGGAGAAAAAATTCTGGTGGCAAATCTTCCCGGGGTGGAAATCAATTCAGTGATAGAATATAAAATCACCCGCAATGTCATGCGTCCGTTTTTTGCGCAGGAACTGACCTTTGCCGGTTTTGCTCCGGCAGTAAAAAAGGAACGGATTATAGATGTTCCGGAACGGATCTTTCTGCGTCACTCTCCTCTGCCTGCCGGCGTGGAGTTCAAACAGGAGCGCATCGGCAACCGCCGCGTTTATACATGGACAGCGCAGAATATCCGCAAGATTCCCTCTGAGCGCAATCAGGGACTTTTCAGGAACTTTGCGCCGACAGTTCTGATTTCGACGGGAAATTGGAAAAATATTGCAGCGGAAATCAACAAATTTCTGACAAAGGCAAGCATGCCTGAACTCAACACGCAAACGCGCAAACTTGCCGGACAATTGCTGAAAACACTGCCGGAAAAAGGTACAAAAAAGGAACGCCTTTTGAATAAAATCACCATTCTGCGGGATTTTGTATCAAAGAATATCCGTCCGGCAGGTCCGGGGTTGTCGGATTTGCCGTTAAAGAATCTTTCTGAAGCGGATGTGACACTGAAATCCGGATACGGTAATTCTGCGGACCGGGCAATACTGCTGGCTGCACTGCTTAAAACAGCGGGAACAGAAGTGGAATTTGTGCCGGTGTCAGATCTGCTGAGTACCCATAAAACGCTCCGGGGCGTGGAGCGTTTTCCGCAGATGATTTTCAATAATGTGCTGCTTTATGTGCCTGAAGCGGGAATTTATCTTAATGACACGTCGCATTATGCCGAACCAGGTACTCTCAACAGTGCGAACAAGATTGCCCTTTCACTGAAAAACAGCCGTATTGAATCACTTCACCCGATATTGAAACATGAGAGCCGGACAGACCGTCTGGTCAGAATCAATATCCGCGAAGACGGTTCGGCAGATATTACAGTCAGGGACAAATATTTCGGCAGCAGTTTTGAAAGTGCCAACCGCCGTTATGCGGAATTGACACCGGAATTGAAGAAACGGCATTTCATGGAACGGGCCTCCGATATTTCCAGAGCCGCCGTTATCACCGGAACGCCGGAAACGGATTTCCGCAGTTATCCCGGGGTGGTAAGCTATACGCTGCATTGTCCGGGATTTGCGGTATCTTCCGGAGCTTTCAAAGAGTTTGACCTGCCGTTCTTCAAAATCTTTTCTTACGCAGCCGGAACAGTCAAAAAGAACAGAAAAACGCCTTATCAGCGGAATGAGTCATTCGGATTATCCATCCGTTACAGCATTACTTATCCTGCAAACTACGCCGTAAGTTCCGGACGTCCTGCCCGGCTCCGTCTGGGAGATCATGCCATCGGCTCTTTCAGTCAGGAATGCATTGCAGGACTTGGAAAACTGGATATGAACTGTAAAATCAAAATCCCGGCAGGTCTCATTCCGGCTGCGGATTGCGATAAATTATTTACCTTCAACCAGCAGCTTGCCCGTCCAAATGCCGGCAAGATCGTTCTTATTCCACTGGGAGAAAGAAAGAAATGAAAATAGAAGTTTTACCGACAGGTCCGTTATCAACCAACTGTTATTTGGTTTATCTTGAGGATAAACGCGCCCTTTATATCGTTGATCCGGGAGCGGATCCTGAAAATATTGCGGCACATGCAAAAAAATACAATGCTGAAAAATGCGCCATTTTGCTGACACACGCTCATGCGGACCACATCGGCGCAGCAGGAAAAGTTGCAGCAGAACTTAATGCGGCTCAAACCTGGCTTGGGGAAGAGGATAAGTTTATCTATGACAGTCCCGACAACCATATTTTCCCCTATTACAGCCGTGCGACGGATCGTCCTGCAACGTCGGAGTTTGATCCGGCAGGAGATTTTGAAGTCCGCCGTATGCCCGGACACAGTCCCGGGGGAGCCGGTTTTCTTTTCAGACATGATGGTAAATCCGCTTTTTTCGTCGGCGACAGTATTTTTGAAGGCTCCATCGGCAGAACCGATTTGTGGGGCGGAGATTTTGATGTTTTAATAGAGTCCCTTCAACGCGAAGTTCTGTCGCTTGAAGATGACTTGATTCTTTTTCCCGGACACGGTCCGTCTACCACAGTCGGACGTGAACGGTCAACAAATCCATATATCCGGAGGTAATTTTATGTGTAAAGCGGGGGAAATATTGAGTAATGTCAACCTGCAGGGAGACTATTATTCAGTTGAATTTTATGCGCCGGAAATTGCGCAGACTGCCGTTGCCGGACAATTTGTCCATGTCAAAATCGGCGATGAACGCGGCGATTGGATTTTGCGCCGTCCTTTCAGTATCTGCAACACGGATCCTGAAAAGGGAACAGTCAATGTGGTTTACAAAGTTGTCGGCAAAGGAACTGCGGAGTTGTCCCGCATTGCTCCCGGCGTCTGCTGTGACGTTCTGGGACCTCTGGGCAACGGTTTTGTTCCGGTTGAAGATGCTACGCCCGTCGCCGTCTGCGGCGGTTACGGTGCTGCGGCAACATTCATGCTCACCAGAAGCAGCAAAAAAGGTGTTCTTCTGCTGGGCGCCCGTTCCACGGCGGATATCATTCTGACCGACCGTTACGAAAAGGCAGGCTTTGATGTCCGTCTTGCGACCAATGACGGCAGCGCAGGAACCAAAGGTTTTGTAACCGATCTCATCCCGCAGCTTCTTGCAGAAAGACCGGGAGAAAAATTCTGTTTCTACGCCTGTGGACCTCATCCGATGCTCATGGCTCTTGCCAAACTTTTGAAGAAGCTGGGACAGGATGGACAGTTGAGCATTGATCACCGCATGTGCTGCGGCGTCGGCTCCTGCTTTGCCTGTGTGGTCAAAGTTGCCGCTCCCGGCAGTGCCGACGGCTGGCGTTATGCCCGTTCCTGCTCTGAGGGACCGGTTTTCAAACTTGAAGATGTTTATGTTGAGGAGTAATAAAAATGGCTGATCTTTCTGTTGATCTGGGTAAATTTCAGTTAAAAAACCCTGTTATGACCGCTTCCGGCACATTCGGTTACGGTGTTGAATATAATAATTATTATGATATCTCTCAGCTGGGCGCGGTTGTCGTCAAAGGTATCCGCATGACGCCCTCTCACGGCAATCCCACGCCGCGCGTGGCAGAAGTCACCGGCGGCATGCTCAATGCCATCGGACTTCAGGGCCCCGGCGTTGACAAGTTCCTCCACGGCGAAGAATATATGCCTTTTCTGCGTAAAACCGGCGCAACGGTTATTGTCAATATCTGGGGAACAACTGTTGCGGAATACGCCGAAGTCGCCTCCCGCCTTGAGGCTGAAAAAGAGGGTATCACCGCCCTTGAAATCAATATTTCCTGTCCCAACGTCAAAGCCGGAGGTGCCGCTTTCGGTACGGATACCGCCCTTGCTGCTGAAGTTATTTCCGCCGTGCGCAAAGCAACCACTCTTCCGCTGATTACAAAATTAAGTCCCAATGTGACGAAAATCAGCGACTTTGCCAAAGTCGCCGAAGACTGCGGAAGTGATGCCGTTTCTCTGATCAACACCATCTCTGCCATGAGTATTGATATTGAAACAAGACGTCCCGTTCTTGCCAACAAAACCGGCGGCTTCTCAGGTCCCGCCGTCAAGCCCGTTGCCGTGCGTATGGTCTACGAAACAGCTCAAACTGTCAAAATTCCGATTATCGGTATGGGCGGAATTATGAACGGAAATGATGCCATCGAGTTCTTCCTCGCCGGAGCCTCCGCCATCGCCGTCGGTACCGCCAACTTCGTCGATCCCTTCGCTCCTTTGAAAGTCATCGACGGTATCAACTCCTATCTCGACAATCACGGATACAAATCCATCACCGACATCATCGGCAAACTCGAGATCTGATCCGGTTTTGGATAAGGTGGGTGGGAAT
>JAZQYS010000482.1:0-2443 GCA_045633645.1 Victivallaceae bacterium
ACCCGACAACAAGCGATCCGCCGGCGGACAGTGGCAAGCTGTCCTGAAAAATTCTGTGCCATTTTTCCGGAATAAACAATTTCCCCGGACTACCGGTAAATTTATCCGAATAAAATCCCCCCTTTTTGCCGGAATATTCAAACTCCGGCTCATCCGCTGATATAAAAAACAACATTTTTTTATTTTAAGACTGTTAAAATATCAAAAGTTGGTTTATAATATATCAGTGACCGTTTCAATATCCGCGATCGCCCGGAAACTTCCGTTTGAACGGATGTGAAATCCTGTTTGAAGACATTATAAACGATTGAAAAGAAATATCAAGCCGCAATGACAAAAAAATGGCAAAAAAAACTGAAAAAATTTTTTTCAGCAGAAAAAAGTCAACTTTCAGGGTGTGCAGGAAGTGAATTTTCAGTTCTTGCCCTCCTGATTCTCAGGGTGTGTCTGCAAAAAAAGACAACACTGGTTGCCACATTGCCTGATTCGACATCAGCAGATGCTCTGGCGGAGGAAATCCGGGTATGGACGGAAAAACTGGATATCAACTTGGATTTTCTCGCCGTTCCCGAGTGCGGACGGGGCAAACTGCTTTTTCCGGGCGGTGAAAGCCGCAGAGCAAGAGCGTTGGATGATCTTCTCAATAAAAAATACGATCTGGTCATCGGCAGTATCAATTCTCTGCTGGGACCGGCACAATCTCCTGCTGAAATCAAAGAAGCGGCACTTATCCTTGAACCGGATATGGAAATTCCGCCGCAAGTTCTGCTTGAAAAACTGGTTGCGCTGGATTATGATGATGAATATGAAGTAACTGTCTCCGGAGAGTTTGCCAAACGCGGCGGTATCATTGACTTATTCAGTCCCGCCCATGATGCGCCCTGCCGTGTGGAGTTTTTCGGAGATACAGTGGAAACGCTGCGTCTCTTTAATCCGACGACCCAGCGTTCAACCGGACCTGTCAAAGAATACCGTATCATCGGCAGATCCGGCATCACCGCAGGCGGAGAGGCGGATTCGGATGTCTTTGCCTATTTTGACTGCCGTCCCTGGCATCTGCTGACAGTCCACCCCGGGGATACGCTTGAAAAAATCACCAATTATCTGACGCAGGAAGAAGTTGACCGTTACAAGGATATTCTGCAGAACAGAACCACAGGAAGTGAAGCGACATTCTTTTACGATGCAGCCGAAATGCCGGAAGTCCTCGTTCACGGTTCAGAAGACATACAGCCTGCGGATTTTTCCGGAAAGGTTTCAAACGTTTCTCCCGAAGCCGCAGAGAAGGCAGCAGCAATCAATCTGGAACTCCTGAAAAATGATATCTCGTCAACGCTGGAACGCGGCGGATGCGTGGTTCTTTTCACACGGAAAGAAGAAGATATCCGGGAGTTGCAGAAATGGTGCTGCGCCAACGGCATGGATACGGATAATATTGAATTTGACTGTCTGGAAACAGAATCCGGTTTCCGTCTGACGGAAGAAGGGCTGCTGGCAATCAGCGAAAACGAATTGACTTCCGCCGGCTTCAGAACATTCAACACCAATGCCGATGAAGAAAAACTGCCCGCAGAAGATGTGCCTCTGCCGCCGCCGAAACAGGATGAAATCGTGCTTGCCGATCTGGAAACAGGCGATTACGCCGTTCATCTGGATCACGGTATCGGTATTTTCAGAGGATTCAAAACACTGACGACCAACGGTGTTTCCCGGGAGGTTCTGGTTATAGAATACCGTGACGGCAAACAGCTTTATGTGCCTCTGCTCCATGCCAATAAATTGAGCCGTTATCTGGGCGCACCGGGGAAAGTTCCGCTGCACACACTCGGCGGAAAACGCTGGGATAAAGATAAGGAAAATGCCCGGAAAGGCGTCCGTTCCTATGCTGCTGAAATGCTCCGTATGCAGGCAATCCGTCAGGCACTGCCGGGAATTTCATTTGAACGCAGTCCCGCAATCAAGGGTTTTCTGCGCTCATTCCCCTTTGAGGACACCCGTGACCAGAAGCGCGCGACGGTTGAAATTGCTCAGGATATGGAGTCCACACGTCCGATGGATCGTCTCCTCTGCGGCGATGTGGGATACGGCAAAACCGAACTTGCCATGCGCGCGGCGTTTATGGCAGTCGCCGCAGGATACCAGGTGGCAGTGCTTGCGCCGACAACGGTACTTGTCCATCAGCATTTTCAAAGTTTCAAAAAACGTTTTGCGAAGTATCCTGTCACCATCGGCGAACTCAGCCGTCTGCGCAGTACCGCAGAACAGAGCCGGGTAACCGATCTTCTCGGCACAGGCGGACTGGATATCGTCATCGGCACTCACAGACTTTGCACGGATAGAATCAAATACAAAAATCTCGGGCTTGTCATCATTGATGAAGAGCAGCGTTTCGGAGTCAATCACAAGGAGCGTTTGAGGCAATTCCGCACCGAAGCGGATGTTC
>JAZQYS010000483.1:0-1759 GCA_045633645.1 Victivallaceae bacterium
TGGGATTACTCTTTTATTGATTGTGTTTCAGAGGATGACCTTAAAAGTTATCCCGGCAGATTTTCTGAAAACGGCGTTGAACGTCTGATTGAAATTGTAATGTCCTCCAGCGAAACAGTGACCATCATTTCCATCGGTCCCTGTTCCGGTATTGCCCGGGCGTTGGAGCTTGAACCCCGTTTGGCTCAGAAATGCCGCTTTTCAGGCATGTTCGGCTCCATCGCCTTTGCCCATGAAGGAAAAGTCGGTGCCATCGCAGAATACAATGTCGTCTGCGATATTCCCGCCGCTCAAAAGGTTTTTTCTTCCCCCTGGCAGCAGGCATTGTTAACCCCCCTTGATTCCTGCGGCAGAATACGGCTCCGTGGAGAGGATTTTCAAAAAGTTTTTTCCTCTGAAAAACCGTATTTGAAGCTCCTTATGCAGCAGTATGCCCTCTGGCATGAGCATATTTTCAATCGTCCCATGCCTGATTTTTCTTCTGTTCTCTTTGATACCGTTGCTGTTCATCTTGCGCAGAGTACGGAGTTCCTTGAAATGAAGAAAATGCATCTTGTTGTTGACGGAGAGGGTTTTACCCGTGAAAATCCTTCCGGAATGCCCTTTGATGTTGCTGTCAGCTGGCAGGACCAAGCCGCCTTTGAATCGTATCTTGCTTCTGTTTTGACGGGAAAATAATTTATGCGTGTTTTAAATTTCGGTTCCCTGAATATTGATAATGTGTTTTCCGTTCAGGAATTTGTCCGTCCCGGAGAAACTCTTGCCGCAAAAAGTTTTTCCCGCGGCGCAGGCGGCAAAGGTCTCAATCAGTCCATTGCTCTTGCCCGTGCCGGTGTTTCCGTTTTCCACGCCGGAAAAATCGGTCCCGATGGTATATTTCTCAAAGAAGCCCTCTCTTCTGACGGCGTTGATGTTTCTTTTGTTGATGTTGCAGATGATGAATTTACCGGCAGTGCCATGATTCAAGTTGCTTCCTCAGGTGAAAACTGTATCGTTCTCTACGGCGGTGCCAATCAGAATATTTCCCGTGAACAGATTGAACGCGTTTTTGAATGTTTTTCCTCTGAGGATATTCTTCTTATTCAGAATGAAATCAATTCCCTTGATTTGATTATGAAAAAGGCTTCTGAAAAAGGCATGAGGATTTTTTTCAATCCCGCCCCCATGGCCGGCAACGTTTTTGATTTGTCCCTCGATTCTGTTGATACTTTTATCGTTAATGAAATTGAAGGTGCCATGCTCGCTCGTTCTGAGGATGATGTTCTTGATATTCTTCATCAGAAGTATCCCGATTCCAATATTTTGCTTACTCTCGGTTCCCGCGGCGCATTTTATCTTGCCAAAGGTGAATGTTCTCCCATCTTCTCCCCCGCCTGCCATGTTGAAAAGGTTATAGACACCACCGCTGCCGGTGATACTTTTACCGGATACTTTATCTCAGGTATCATTCGCGGTTTATCCCCCTCTGATGCCCTTTCCCTTGCCGCTCAAGCCGCCGCCCTCTGCATCTCTTCCCCCGGCGCCTCCTCCTCCATCCCCGCTTTTTTTTCGGTAGAAAAAAAAGCTTGGCAAAAAAAAGCGGGTAGCGGTCGGGTGCGTTGCCCGACCGGTCAGGGGGCTTGAACGCCCCCTGACCCCCCCCGGGCGCGGCGGCTGACTCTTAAAGAGTCTCGCCGCCGAATTTTTTTGCCGGTTTTACCCCAGCGGTAAATCTGCACCTGAGTCATATCACCCAACGGCACAGCAAACCCACGGGGTA
>JAZQYS010000484.1:0-1247 GCA_045633645.1 Victivallaceae bacterium
TGTTATATGTCCCATCAGGGTTCGGCGGCCAAACAATACTTGTGCGGTATTCGTCAACTGAAATGAGGATCGGACCGACAGCGAGGTTGTCAATACCAGTTCCAAAGCCCCCAACATACTCGCCGGGAGCTTTGTCCTTAAAATCCTCATAAAATTTCTGCAAAGGATCCGACAGAGATGATCCATCGGCAGAAGCAGCCAATACATAATTGCTTTTTTCCCAAGAGTTTTCTTCCATAATATTATCACCTGAATACGGTTTAAGCGAATCGCTGTTTCAGTAGTTAAAAAAAATTCAGACTTACTATAATACATCGTTTGCAACTTTTCAATAGTCCAAACGATCAAATTGCCAATTTTAAATTGCTGTTGCTGCCGCAAAAAAGTTGCTTCTTTTTATTCTTTGTTTACGCCAGCATGACTTTGCTCTTATCCTCAAAAATATTCTGACTGGCAAATTCTCCGCAGCCGCCGTCTGCATAGATGTGGTCATATTCATCGCAATCTCCGGCATATTCTATGGGAATTTCTCCTGTGGTGTAAATCGTAATGGAACTGTTTTCATATCCCGCAACAGATAAACGCACGCCACCGTCAAAGTCTTCTTTTATAAGTTTATTCTCCAGTTCTTCCTGTTCAAAAAACAGCCGGACGCCATTTTCCTCACCCGACACGGAAAAGAATCGTTACAACAGATTCTGAAATGATTTTTACAGATCCGATGATAACAAACATTGCCAGGGCATTCCGTTGGCAGGCTTTGATTGACTCCGGCAAGTTTTCCAATGTTCATGAACTCGCCAGAGCGATAGGGAAAGATGATGCGTATGTGTCACGGATTATCCGGTTTACACTGCTTGCTCCGGAGATCATCCACGCAGTTCTTGCCGGAAAGATCAACAAGAGCATCAGCACAGAAAAACTCAAACAGTCATTACCAACATTATGGGAAGACCAGAAAAAGATGTTTGATATAGAATAACGGGTTATCCGTTTGGCGGTAGGAGAAATCCTGCCGCCTTTTTTGCGTTTTTGCTGGAAACAATACAATTTTTTTGATTTTTCGTTTGACTTTCAGATTTTATCGGTTATATTATGGTTAGTGAATAATAACTAACTTGACTTGAGGTGTCTTTATGGAATTCAGCAAACGGCAAACAGAAATCATCAAGGCAGCAGTACAGATTGTTTCGATCAACGGCATACAGGCATTGACCACTAAATCTCTGGCGGAATATATCGGCATT
>JAZQYS010000485.1:0-1640 GCA_045633645.1 Victivallaceae bacterium
AAATACGCTTTATCCCTGCTGCCGCTTGCATTGAAAAAGAATTGTGAGTAAAGGTTTATCAATAAAAACAACCTGAAAAGTTAAAAAAAGGAGGCGAATCGTGAGTTATAAGGTACTCGTTTTCGTCAAACAGGTCCCGGATACACAGAATATTTCCGGTGACGCCATGACTCCGGAGGGCACTGTCAACCGTGCGGCTCTTCCGGCGATCTTCAACCCGGAGGACTTGAACGCCCTTGAAATGGCCCTTGATATCAAGGATCGTTTCGGCGCCGAAGTCATCGTTGCCACTATGGGTATGCCCGCTGCTGCCGAAGTTCTGCGGCAGTCCCTCTACCGCGGTGCGGACCGTGCGTTCCTCGTCACCGACAGAGCTCTCGCCGGTGCCGATACCCTCGCCACCAGTTACACCTTGAGCTGCTGCGCCAAATACATCGGCGGATGTGACCTCATCCTCTGCGGACGTCAGGCCATCGACGGTGATACCGCCCAGGTCGGTCCCCAGATCGCTGAAAAACTGGCTATCCCCCAGCTCTGCTACGTTGAAGAAGTCAAAAATATCGCTGACGGCAAAATCACTGTCCGCCGCGCGATTGAAGGCGGTTACGAGATCCTCGAATCTCCAACTCCCGCACTGCTGACTGTCATTGATGCCAATCTGCCCCGTCCCATGAACGCCAGACGCATTATGAAATACAAACGCGCCCGCGTTGCCAGCGAACTTGCCAAAGAAGTTGAAGCTGACAAACTCGAAGCTGCCAAGGCTGATCTTGAGTCCCGCGGACTGCTTATTACTGAACTGAATGCCGCTATGATCAATGCCGCACCGGACCGCATCGGTTTCCCCGGTTCTCCGACCAAGGTCAAACAGGTCATGAGCGTCGTTCTCACCGCCGGTGAAGCAAAGACCGTTGAGCCGACTGCTGACGGTATTGCCGAACTTATCCATGAACTTATCAGCGATCACACCCTGGGGTAATTCTTATGTCTGAACAAATCGGAAACGTCTGGGTCTTCATCGAGCAGGAAGCCGGTAAAATCGCCGGCGTGAGTCTTCAGCTGGTCTCCAAAGGAAGAGAACTTGCCGACCGTCTCGGTGTAAAACTTGAAGGTATCTTACTGGGCGACAACGTTGCCGCCTGCGCCAACGAACTTTATCAGTACGGCTGCGACAAGGTCATCCTCGCCGAGGATCCCCGCCTTGAACCCTTTACCGTGCTGCCTTATGCCAAAGTCATCATGGATCTTATCCGTGAACGCAAACCCAATATCCTGCTTTTCGGCGCAACTTTGAAGGGACGTGAACTTGCTCCCCGCGTTGCCTCCGAAAAACTCGCCGGACTTACCGCCGACTGCACCAATCTTGAAATCGATGACTTCGATGACAAGCGCAACGGCAAATTCTACAAAGATAAACTCATGCAGATCCGTCCCGCTTTCGGCGGAAACATCATCGCCACGATTGTCAACACCTGGGATGATCCCCAGATGGTTACCGTCCGCGAAGGCGTGATGAAACTCGGAGATGCCGATCCCTCCCGTACCGGAGAGCTTGAAAAGGTTGAAGTTAAACTTTCTGATGCTGAAACTGTTGTCAAAGTTCTTGAACGCGTCCGCGCTGACAAAGAAGTTGATCTTCA
>JAZQYS010000486.1:0-8813 GCA_045633645.1 Victivallaceae bacterium
CGTGAAAAGAAGTTTTCCCCTTCCCCGGATATGCCCTTATCGGGAACAGCGCGTTCAATTAAACAAGTTTTCCAAACAGGGAAACGGGATTTGTCTGCACGATTTCCACGTTGCGGAGCGTTCCCTGTTCAATTTTTTCATCGGGTTCAAAATGGACCATGATATTGGTGCCTGTTCTGCCTGACCAGCGTTCCGGGTTGCGGGGACTGACACCTTCAACCAGAACTTCAACGGTTTGATTTTTCATGGACGCAAGGCGTTTTTCAACGCGTGCGGCAAGATCGCCCAGCAGAATTTGATTGCGTTCCTCTTTAACTTCTTCCGGAACTGAATCCTCTCTTTCTGCGGATTTGGCTCCCGGACGGGGGGAGTATTTAAAGACGAAACTCTGAGCGTAATCAACCTGATTCATCACTTCTCTTGTCATGGCAAAATCTTCATCGGTTTCACCGGGAAATCCGACAATCACGTCCGTTGAAAAGGTGATATCGGGAATTGCGGCTTTAAGTTCCGCAACTTTGGCAAGATAGGATTCTCTTGTATACTGGCGGTTCATCTCGCGCAGGACCCGGTCGGAACCGGACTGCAGCGGCAGATGGATGTTGTGACAGACTTTTTTTGAACGCGCCAGCGTTTCAATCAGGCGGTCGTTGAAGTAGGTCACATAGGGAGAAGTGTAACGGATGCGCAGAAGTCCGTCAATTTTATCCAGCTCATCCAGGAGTTCCGCAAAGGGGGAGTATCCGGAAGCGGGCGGACGGGTGTCGCCGTTGAGTCCGTATGCCGCCACATTCTGCCCCAGAAGCAGGATTTCTTTTGTGCCGTTGGCGACAAGAGTTTTTGCTTCATCAATCACATCATCAAGTGAACGGCTGATTTCTCTGCCGCGCACATAGGGAACGATACAGTAACTGCAGAAACGGTTGCAGCCTCTTGTGATGGCAATTTCTGCATGCCAGCCGCCGGAAAAGTGTCCGGACATGCCGGTCAATACCTCGGGGGAGGGGGCGGTTTCAGAGAAACGCTCGCGTTCGGCACTTATTTTTTCAAGCTTTTCGGGCAGGGTGTGCAGCTGACCGGTACCGAGGACAAAATCCAGATGCGGCAGTTCTTCAAGGAGTTTATCTCCCAGACGCTGAGCCATACATCCGGCAACGCCGATAATCAGTCCGGGTTTTACGGCTTTGAGTTTTTTCATATAGCCGATTTTGCCCTTTGCCTTGCGTTCGGCGGCATCGCGCACGCTGCAGGTGTTGAAAATCAGCGCGTCAGCTTCTTCTTCAGAGAAAACGATTTCGTGTCCCTGATCTTTGAGCTGTGAAGCCATGGCATCAGAATCGCGTTCATTCATCTGACAGCCGTAAGTTTTGATGTAAACTTTCATGAGTGACTCCTTGATTAAAGCAGGGTCAAGTTATCCCGGTGCACCATTTCGATTTCGCAGTCGCTGCCCATGGCGGCGTGGATTTGATCCGAGTGACAGCCGCAAAGTTTGATACATTCTGCGGAGGTGTAATTAACCAGTCCCCGGGCGAAGGGAATGCCGTAGGAGTCGGCAATTTCAACGGTATCACCGCGTTTGAATTCTCCGGAAACGTTTGTCACGCCTGCAGGGAGCAGACTTTTACCGGAGTTGACAATGGCGTTGAAGGCACCGGCATCGACGGTCAACCGTCCTGAAACTTTGCTGAAAAAGGTGAACCAGCGTTTGTGTCCTGAGAGTCTTCTGCCTTTGGGGAGGAAGAGAGTTCCGATATCTTCACCCTTTAAGAGTCTTTCAATGGTGTCAGGTTCTCTGCCGTCGGCGATCCAGAGATAGCCGCCCGCGGAGGTCACGATATTGGCGGCGCGGAGTTTGGATTCCATACCGCCGATTGAAAATTTGGAATCATCCGTTCCGCCGGCAAGTCCGAGAATATCGTCAGAGAGGTTGGAAACAACAGAAATTCTGTCGCTCAATTTGCCGTTTTCGTCGCGGTTTTTAAGTCCGTCAACGGTGGTTAAGAGAACGGTGAGGTTGCTGCCTGTGAGGGACCCGAGAAGTCCTGCGAGGGTGTCGTTATCACCGAATTTAAGTTCGTTGACTGAAACGGAGTCATTTTCATTGACAATGGGCAGCACGCCGCTTTCCCAGAGGGCGTTGATACAGTTCATGACGTTGAGATAACGTTCTCTCTGGCGCAGATCGGCGGCAGTCAAAAGCAGCTGCGCGGCTTCAAAACCGTGCCGTTTGCATTCGGCGGAATAAATCGCCATCAACGCGCTCTGTCCCACAGCGGCGAGAGCTTGGATTTTGGCAAGTTCACGCGGACGGGATTTGACTTTAAGAGTTTCCATACCCATACCGACGGCGCCTGAAGTTACCAGCAGAACTTTGCGTCCTGATTTGCGGATAGCCGCCACACCGTCCACCAGACGGGCGATGGATTCCCTGTCAATAAGCAGGCGGGTGCCCGCTTTGATAATAACCTGTTTGCTTGCAGCCAGAGCCGCACTGCGTCCCTTTTTATTCATGTCAGAAAATCTCCATTTTTTTATCAAAATCATTCATCTTATTAATATAGTCTGTGCTTTCTCTTTTTGCAAGATGAAGGCGGCTTCTTCCGGGCGGGTAAAATACAACTTTTCAGGCAGATTTTGATTTTTGATTCAATTCAATGTACTCCTGCTTGAAATATTTGAAATCAATGGTATCTTAAATAGAATAACGAATAAAAACAAAATTCAATCAGGAGATGATATGTTTATCAAAGTCGGTTTGATCGGTGTTTCCGGTTACGGAAGAGCGCATTTGAATAATCTTTTGAATTTGGTCAAAAAAGGTGTTGCTGAAATTACCGCAGCTGTTGTTATCAATCCGGAACAGGTTCCGGATGCGCTTCAGATCCTCGGAGATATGGGAACAAAGATTTATCCCTCCACCGATGCCATGTTTGCAGAACTTGCAGGAGAACTTGATCTTGTCTGTATTCCCACCGGAATCGCTTTTCACGAACCGATGACCATTCAGGCCCTTGCTGCCGGAGCTAACGTTCTGGTTGAAAAACCCGCTGCCGGAACTTGCGCCGCTGTTGAACGCATGATCGAAGCCGAAAAGAAATACGGTAAATTTGTCGCCGTCGGATTCCAGCATACTTACGCCCGTGAAATCCAGTTCATCAAGCAGTATCTGCTCGGAGGAAAAATCGGAAAAGTCCGCAAAATCATCTGCGCCGGTATCTGGCCCCGCACCGATCAGTATTACGCCCGCAACAACTGGGCGGGAAAAATGCTTGCCGCCGACGGTACGCCGATTTACGACTCCCCCATCAACAATGCTTTTGCCCATTATCTCAATCTGGAACTGTTCTTTGCCGGAGAATCTTTCGGCAAATCCGCGCACGCTGTTTCTGTTGAAGGTAAACTTTACCGTGCCCGCAAAACGATTGAAACCTTTGACAGCTGTACGGTGCGTTTCAAGACTGAAAACGATGTGGAAATCGTCACCATGCTCACCCACACTTCTGCCGTGAATGTTGATCCCATCATCCGCATTGAGTGCGAAAAGGGCGAAGTTTACTGGCAGGTCAACGGCACCTGGAATATCCGCAGCGCCAACGGCGAAGTTCTGTATTCCGGCAAAGTCGAAGCTCCGCACGGAGATATGTTTATGGATATGGTCCGCAAGGCTTCAGGTGAGTGCGTCTTCTGCTGTCCTCTGAGTGTTGCCGCAGAACATACCAACTGTATTGAAATGCTGACCAAAGAACTTGACGTGACTTTGCTCGAGGACTCCGTCACCTGCAACCAGCCCGACGGACAATTTGTCCTTGATAACGTCGTTGACGTCTTTGCCTCCTGCCTCAAATCCGGCAAACTCCCCTGCGAATCCGGCATCACCTGGAAATAACCCCTTTTCGAGAAAAGCGGAGTATTTGTAGGGAATATGGGTTGAAATCCTGATGTATTTCTGTCCGATAAGGGCGCAGAGGTTTCAAGAAAAGCAGGGTATTTTGTTGGGAAGATGTGTTGAAGTTTTGTTGAAAGCACTGTTTGAACGCTGAGCCGCGTTTCTACGGTGCTTTTTTTATTGTTTTGATATTTTTCCTGCTTTCCGTCGGGTATCAGAAGGTGACTCTCCGTAAAATTTTTTATAGGCCAAAGTAAAACGCAACGGCGAAGAAAAACCGCTTTTTGTTGCTATTTCCTTGATAGACATTTTTCCTTTCAGCCATTCTCTGCCCAAAAGTAAACGCCTCTGTTGTAAATAGCACGAGGGGGACATTTGAAAAAAATCGTAAAATTTCCGTCTCAGTGCTGATTCACTTAATCCGCATTTCTTTGCCATTTCCGGAATTGATATTTTTGCAGCCGGATTTTGTGAAATCCAATTCAACAGCGGACGCAGTTCAGCCGGTTCCTGTGGTAAATCTTTTTTCAGAAACAGCAGAAGTTCATAACATTTCACGGAAAGACATTCCTGACTTTGTTGTTCAACAATACCTTTGCCGATTTCGCGTATCATTTGTTCAACCTTTTCCGGGTCTGACAGTTTCAGCAAACAATCAGAGTTAAATCCAAGAGAGTTGACAATGGAATCAAGACAACTTCCGTCAATAAGCATGCACAATTTCCGCCGCTGAGCTTTTCCGGAATTGACCATACGCACATTGCTGCCTCTTGCCACAACATAAAGCATACCGGCTTGAGCAACCACGGTTTCATATTCCGTCTGATATTCCACAGCTCCTGTAAGAATCAATTCCAAAGCCATATATTGATAATTGACATGCTGGAACCAGCAATGATCGTTCCGGGTGACATCCATTACACGATGAGGAATCAACGGCAGACTTTTGGCATTCTGCAGAGTTGCAAAACTTCTTTTGATGTAATTACGGTGTCCGTTTTCCCAGATATCGTAGGAATCCGGATTTTGAGAACGGTTATTTGCTGTCTTTTGCATATTTTTCTTCCTTCATCAATAAATTACACCATCTTTTCCGCTTTTCAAACGTCTGAAAGAAAAAGAATATTTTTTGATTGATAGTGTATGTTGTTTGGTTTTTTAAAGTATTGTAAAACAACGGTGGCGGAAATATATTGATACGCATGGGAAGCAATATGACGGAAATGTTGTATGCTTCGGATTGAGAGGTGGGAAAATGTTCGCATATAAGAAAAAATACGATGTCATCGTTTGCGGTGCCGGTATTGCCGGTATTGCTGCTGCTGTGTCAGCCGCCCGGATGGGATGTTCTGTTGCGTTAATCGAAAAACAGACGTTGATTGGCGGTTTGGCAACTTCAGGACTAATCTTTTTTTATCTTCCGTTATGTGACGGTAAAGGAAATCAGATTATTTCCGGTATTCCTGAGGAATTGCTGAAAAAAAGTATGGAGTATAGTCCGTTTGATCTGCCGCCGCAATGGGGCGGCAGCGGTATCAACAGAGATTTTTCTCGGGATACTCGTTATGATGTTCAGTTTTCTCCTGCCGGTTTCACTCTTTCTCTTGACAGGGTTCTGAAAGACGCGGATGTTGACCTCTGGCTTGAAACCATGGTTTGCGATGTTCGGATGACCGGTGAACGTATTCGTGCTGTTGAAGTGGAAAATACCTCAGGCAGAGGTTTGCTGACGGCAAAATGTTTTGTTGATACAACAGGTGAAGCTTTGTTGATCCGGCGTGCTGGCGGTAAGGTGTATACTGAAGAAAATATGCTTTCTTTCTGGATGATTGAGAGTATTTCAAATCATCAGGCAAAATTTTCTTTTGCCGACACGCTGCATGTTCAGGCACTTACATGGAAAGATTATGCCGTTCCAAGCGGAAGTGCACTTTCTTCTGCAATGGTTACGCGATACACCCGGGAGTGCTGGGAGCGTACAAGAAAATATCTGGATGAAAGTTACAAAACATCCGGTCAAACGCGTTTTGAGCATTTTCCGGTTCACTTGCCCGCAATGGCACAATTCAGAAAAATTGCAGTTCCGGAAAATAAAATCATGCTTACCGATAACGATGTTGAAAAACATTTTGACTCTTCGATCGGCATGACCGGAGACTGGCGAAAATCCGGTCCGATCTGGGAAACGCCGTTTGAATCATTGATACCACAGGAAATACAAGGCGTTTTCACAGCCGGCCGCTGTGCCGGAACTCTCGGCGATGCCTGGGAAATTTACCGGGTGATCCCAGCTGCGGCAATGACTGGAGAAGCCGCCGGATGTGCCGCCGCACTCTGCGCCCGAAGCGGTGTTTCTTCACATGAATTGCCTGCAAACGAAGTTCAAAAAATTCTGAGAGCGCGTGGAATAAAACTCCACAGAGAAGAAGTTTTGCCGGATAAAGATTCACAAAACAACCAACAGGGAAAGGAAAAATAAAATGTATTCAACACAGAAAAAGTTTACTTCAGACAAAGCAGTTGTCTCCCGTTCCTTTACACTCATTGAACTGCTGGTGGTGATTGCCATTATCGCAATTCTTGCGGCGATGCTGATGCCGGCTTTGAATCAGGCGAGAATGGCTGCAACGAAAACAACCTGCAAAAACAATCAGAATCAGATCGGTAAAAATCTGACTATGTACAGTATGAGTTACAACGATTATCTGATGAGCATCCACATGGAAGATGATTCTTCTCCGCAGGGATGGCGTATTTGGATAAATTACATCAATCATCACAAACTCTGGGGTGCTCCCCTCTCTCAAACCGGAACAGCCAGATATCCGACAACGGTATTTGAATATCAGAAAATAACCCGCTGTCCGGCAAACGGCAGTACTCCGGTTGCCAGTTTTTCGCCCAATAACTCCAAAGGAACAGCTGCGGCTCTGATTGATTACGGTTATAACGGATTTATCGGAAGATATTATTCTTCTGGAAAATGGCTCAATAAACGGGATAATTACTTCATGTTGAGCAAAGCCTCTTCCGGAAAGTCAAAGCCCTCTCAAACGCTTTATCTGATGGATCAATGGCGCAGTGCGATTATGGCCGGAAAAGACCAGATTTCAGGAGTCACTTATTATACTTCCAGTTCAATGAATATGGATATCGGACACAAATCTGCTCATCCCGGCGGTGCCAATCAGTTGTTCCTTGATGGTCACGCAGAAACTTTGAACGGATTTCATGCGCTGATCAGTGGCACTTCGCCTTCTATTGCAATTTGGAACGAAGGAGCATCTTACACTTACGGTTTTGTTTCCGGCAAATAATTTTTACAGTGCACAAAAGAGGATTGATCATGAAAAATCATATCGGCATTGCTTTACTGACAATTTCAGCCGCGGTAACTGTCTTGAATTGCAATGCGTTGGAAATCACTCAGGATTTTAAAATCGTCAGGGGGGATTTGAATGGAACTCCCGCTGTCCAGAGTAGTGTTATTCTGGCAGACCATTTGGAAAAAATGTTCGGCAGGCGTCCTGAAATCATTGAAAAATCAGTTTTCAACGGTGATGCAAAGGCAATTATCATCAGTGAAGATAAAACATTGGACGCAGAAGAATGGAGTATCCGTTCCGACGGCAGAAATTTGCTGATTCGCGGCGGATTCCCGCGTGGTGTACATTACGGCGTTGCGGAATTTCTGGAAAAATTCGGCGGTGTCCGCTGGTTTACTCCGGTCAATCACCGGATTCCCAAAGTCAAAATAATCTCAGTTCCAGACGGCAGGGAATTCCGCCGTAAACCGGCATTTCCGGTTCAGCGTCTGATTGTAGAAACGACTCCGGGGAAATTGACAAATTTCTTTACCAGCATGAATAAAAGCAGTGCCAACAGCGCAATCGGTTCCGGACCGTCGCTCTATCATACCCGTGGTATCGGAAACTGTCACACTTTCTACAAATTGACCAAAGCCGTTCCCGAAAACCAAAAACATTTGCTTCCCCTCTCTTCTTCCGGAACGCGGATGCGGGCTCTCAACGGTGTCGGTCCGGGACAGGTTTGTTACAGCAACAAAGAGTTTCGGGAATTTGCCAAAAAAGAGGTTGCCAAGTGGATCCGGCAGCAAAAGGAATATATCAAAAAGCATAATCTTGATGAAAAATCGCATTTAAAATGGATAGATCTGTCTCAAAACGATAATACTTCACATTGTGAATGTGCGCCCTGCAAAGCTCTGATTGCCAAATACGGTTCTGTTACCGGAGCTCAACTGGAATTCATCAACGATATTGCCGCGGCATTTCCACAGTATATGTTTCAGACTTTTGCTTATCACCGGACGATTACTGTACCGAAAAATATCAGACCCCGCGAAAATGTAATGATCCAATTTGCATTTTTGAGTGATGGCACAACTTACTATGATACGATCAGACCGCTTTCCCATCCGGTAAATGCCCAATTGGTCAAATGGTTCAATGAATGGAATAAAATCGTCAAGTATAAAGCCATTTGGTGTTATCACCGTCTTTACAACATGACAGAGGCTTTTCCCTGGCCGCAGTGCTGTTACTGGTATATCGCAGAAGATGTGCGTTTCTATCAGAAACTGGGTGCTGTAAAAATGTTTGTTGAAACAGAATACAACGGCAAAGGCATGGTCAATCCGAGAGCTTTTCACGACCTGCATGTTTATCTTGTCTTGAAGATGATGGATGATCCGGAACGGGATGCTGAAAAACTTATTGAGGAATTTTTCGCATATCAATACGGACCTGCCGCAAAAGAAATGAAAGCCTATTCCGCTTATTTGAAAAAGCGTCTGGAGGCGATTCCGGGCACGATTTGCATGACACCGCTTCAGGCAAGAAACTGTTTTGATAAAGATTTCTTTATTACGATCAATTCACTGCTGGATGCGGCTGAAAAGAAA
>JAZQYS010000487.1:0-1905 GCA_045633645.1 Victivallaceae bacterium
TACTTTTGCCGGAATGTGCGGTAAAAAAGCTGAAACTGCAAATTTGATGGATGAACTCATCCGCCAGCTCAAACTTATCGCTTTGACCCGGAATGCTGACCGGGAGCTTGGGCGTTTTATTGTAAAGTCACTTTTTATGACCATTACCAATGTCAATTTTAACAATGCTGCACTTCAAAAGCAACTGGATGAGGCAATAAACTAGCCGGAGAAAATCAGGCAAAACTCCCAATCGGCGTGCTTGCTTGCGAAAATGAGGATATCCGCTCCCTGCGGGAATTGCTTACTTACGGGTTGAAAGGTATTGCAGCTTATGCTGAACACGCCGCTGTTTTGGGCAAAGAAGATGACAGCATTTACGCCTTTTGCTTCAAAGCATTAGAGACCGCCGCAACGGAAACGGATTCCGAAAAACTGCTTGCAGTTATTCTGGAAGCGGGCGAAATCTCGGTCAAAACAATGGCATTGTTGGATAGCGCCAATACAGAAACATTTGGAAATCCACAAGTAACAACGGTCAAAACCGGAGTCGGCAACCGTCCCGGAATTTTGATTTCCGGACACGATCTGCTTGACCTCAAGGAACTTCTGGAACAAAGCAAGGATGCCGATATCGATATTTATACCCACTGTGAAATGCTCCCCGCGCACTATTATCCGGAGCTGAAAAAATATCCGCATCTTTACGGCAATTACGGAAACGCATGGCACTTGCAGAATAAGGAATTTACATTATTCAACGGTCCGATTTTGATGACTACCAACTGCATTACCCCTGTTCAGGATGCTTACAAAAATCGGATTTTTACGACTGGGTCTGCCGGTTATCCGGGCGTACCGCATATTGCTGACCGCAAGAATGGCAAACAGAAAGATTTTTCAGAAATCATCGAACTTGCCAAAAAATGCAAAGCTCCGGAAGTATTGGAAAACGGTACGATCACCGGCGGTTTTGCTCATGCTCAAGTCTTTGCTCTTGCAGATAAAGTTGTGGAAGCCGTCAAGTCCGGAGCAATCAAACGCTTTGTGGTAATGGCAGGTTGTGACGGCAGACAGAAAGAGCGGCAATATTATTCCGATGTGGCAGAAAATCTGCCTGAAGATGCCGTCATTCTGACTGCCGGATGTGCCAAGTTCCGTTACAATAAACTTGTGACCGATGATATCGGCGGTATTCCCAGAGTGTTGGATGCCGGACAGTGTAATGACTGTTATTCGTTGGCTGTCTTAGCTTTGAAACTCAAGGATGTTTTCGGAGTCAAAGATATCAACGAGCTGCCCATATCCTTTGATATTTCGTGGTATGAACAGAAAGCGGTTGCGGTATTGCTTGCGTTATTGCATCTTGGATTTAAAAATCTTCGATTGGGACCAACGCTTCCGGCGTTTCTCTCTCCCAATGTTGCAAAGATCCTGGTCGAAACTTTTGATATCAAAGGGATCACTGATCCGCAAACAGATATCAAAGCAATGATGGCTGGAAAATAATTTTCCCAAGAGATTGGCGGCAGGAGAAATCCTGCCGCTTTTTTGCGTTTTAAGGGGCGTGGCGCGGCGTTTACGGCAAGATTCGGGTAAGTGGCAAAAAGCAGCGAAAAAGCCCTTGTGAAGCCTTTTGTGAAAAAAAACTTCACAGAATTTTTGTTAGAATAATCCAAGTCCTGCTTCTCGAAACCATTCCCTGTTTTTACCGTTTATCGATTTGTATCATCCTTTATTTTCGTGACAGAGATGTCATCGATATACACATTGCATTTGTATCCTGTCAGGGCGAGCGTACATTTGCTTATTCCTGGAGCCCATTCTTCTGTGCCGATCTCTATTGTCTTGGTAAATATTTGCCATTCTGGCTTTGCCTTGACAGAAAATGGGGCCTTAGTAACCAGATGCTTCGCTTTCCGAGTG
>JAZQYS010000488.1:0-5660 GCA_045633645.1 Victivallaceae bacterium
CACCACGTGGCAGAACAACTTTTTTATACATCTGAAGCAAAACGCATTCAACTTCAGAACCCATTTCAAATCAAGCAAAATACCCGTTCCAATCAGCAAAAACGGAAACAGCCACACCCACTTGCCGAAACGCTCTTTGGAAACCCGGACAGATCTTGCCAGCAGTTTTTCAACATCTCCTTTTACATAACTCTTGGACACGCGCAGAAAAACCGTCACACCATGAGGTCCCTTGGTGAGCAATTTACGCAAAAGGGAGCGCGAAGGCTCTTTTGCCGCAAGTGTTCGGAATACTTCAGAAGTATTCTTCCCCGCAGCTCTTGAAATAAGATGAGCCGCTGACGGCGACTTACGCATCACCCTGGCAGCAGCCGCGATATCATCTGCGTTCTCAAGGTTTTTAAAAACGGTTTTCGTCCGCAGAAATCCGCCTTTGCGGTAAATATCTTTCATATCAAGGCAAAAATTCCAGGCTCTTCCACCCTTGCCCGAACTGCGCCGGAAAACATCCAGAATCCCACGCGCCATTTTATCAGAAACTACGCCTGCTCTGCGAAGTGCTTTAAAAACAGACGGCAGCCAATCAACAGCGTCAAAAAATTCAGTTGCAAGTCCGGCAGCGGCAAATGCGGCAATGCAAGGATCTGTTTCCTTTCCGGTAACTTTATAATACCCCTGCATAACCAGATCGCGGATATCCCCGTACATCAGCATATCAGAAATCACTGCCGCCCCCGCCTGCTCAACAGATTCACCGGGATGTCCGGTCACAAAAGCTTCAGCTGACCGCCATAAACGCATTTGGACAGGATGGAGTTTCTCATCACACATCCGGACAATTATTTCTGCAGACTTCCTGCCCGGCAGATCATTATCAACAATATCCTGACACAAAACTTTTGCTTCGCCGTATTTCTTTTCAGCCATCAGACGGCGGGCAGAAGCTGTATGATCGTAATCGGGCAAACGCGCCAACACTTCTTCCGCAGTCGGCGGCAGCATCAGCAGGTAATATGCAAAAAATACACCGCTTGCAATCAAAAGCAAACCGGTCATTCTGACAAACAGAAACATGGCAGCACCTTTCCTGAAATATATCATCCTTCCCCGACTTAATATAATCAACTGTCAGAGAAAAGCAAGTCAAAAACAGAACGCAGCAAACCAATCCTCTTGCAAAAACGGCTCAGCGGTGATATATTATTCAGATATTTTTCCTTAAATCCAAAATAAAACAGGAAAACGAATTATGAATGCTGTTATTATTTTTTGTGCGCTGTCATTGTTATTGATTGTCGGAAAACTTCTCCGGGTTGCAATTCCCGTGTTTCAAAAACTGTATCTGCCCAGTTCCGTAATCGGCGGAACCGTCGGCTTGATTCTCTGCAGCTGTTTCAGCAATCACATTCCGCCGGAAATCATCGGCGGCATCAAAAAATTACCGGGATTCCTGATCAATGTGGTGTTCGCAGCACTCTTCCTCGGCGCAGCAATCCCCAAACTGAAAGAAGTTTTGAAAATTTCATTTCCGCAGCTCTGCCTCGGACAGATTCTTGCCTGGGGACAATATGTCCTCGGACTGACTCTTGCCTGTTTTATTTTTGCGCCGGTATTCAAACTGCCCCACGCATTCGGCAACTTGCTTGAAATCGGATTTCAGGGCGGCCACGGCACCGTCGGCGGCATGACAGGTGTCTTCAACACATTCAAATGGGAAGACGGTATCGCCCTCGGTTTCACCGTCGCCACCTGCGGTATGATTGTCGGAATCGTCGCCGGTATGGCTCTGGTCAACTGGGCTTTAAAAAAAGGACACATCAAAGCAATCAAAACTTTTGACGAGCGTCAGAAATTTGAACAGCAGGGAATTTATCCTGAAAACAGCCGTCCCTCCGCCGGACTTCAGACGGTATTCTGCGACTCCATCGACTCCCTTGCTTTTCACATTGCGCTGATCGGTCTCTCAATTTTGCTGGGATTTACGATTCTCAAAACACTGCAGTTCGGAGAAATCAGCCTCTTCCCCGAAGCCCAAACCCGTATTTTCTCCGGATTTCCCCTCTTCCCCCTCTGCATGATCGGCGGTGTCATCCTGCAAATTTTTCTTATCCGGATCAAACAGGATTCTCTGGTCTGCAAAGAACAGATGCAGCGTCTCTCCGGAGCATCTCTTGATTTTCTGGTCGTTTCTGCTGTTACCACGATTCAGTTAAAAGTCGTTATGAACAATCTTATTCCGCTGCTGATTCTGGTTGTCTCAGGAACAATTTTCTGTGTTGCGGTTGTCGTATTTGTCGCACCCCGCCTGCTGAAAAAATCCTGGTTCGAAAAAGCGATCGCCGATTTCGGACAGGCAACCGGTGTCACAGCAACCGGTCTCATGCTCCTGCGGACAGTTGACCCTGAAAACAAAACTGAAGCCGCTGCAAGCTTCGGGTATAAACAGCTTATACACGAACCCATCATGGGCGGAGGACTCTGGACAGCACTGGCTCTGACTCTGGTTTTCACCATCGGCTGGATGCCTGTTCTTATTTTCAGTATTTTCATGCTCATCGTTTGGAGCATCATCGCTGCTGTTATCATGAAACGCGCCTGATTCGCTCTTTAGCAACCACCTGTTTTCACCTCACAAGGAAGATATTTGCACAAAAAATTAGTTCGGAACTTGTAACTATTTAAAAATAAGTGTATATTAATGGGAACGTAAGAGACATAGAAACGTTTTTCAAAACATATAAGGAATCAAAAAAATGAAAATCACCAAATCTTCAAGTCTGGTGCTTTTGACAGTTCTTTCTGTCGCAGCGTATGCAGCACCGCAAATTCCGGCTCCGGCAGTTGTAGTGGAAGAAACAACGACAGCGCCGGATATCTACAAACGCCGTTACGTCGGCAACATTGTTCCTATCAACAACGTCTATTCAACTGCAAAAGTTTCCGGCGATTTGATCTCCCAGGGATTCAAAGACGGACAGTATGTCAAAGCAGGACAGCTGCTTTTCAAGATTGATCCGACCCGTTATGATGCCGCCGTTAAATCCACTGAGGCAAAACTTGCCCAGATCAAGGCACGACTTGCTTACGCTGAAAAAAATCTGCTGCGTAAAAAAGAACTGCTCGACAAAAAAGCGGCATCCCTTGACGCCTATCAGAACGTCCTGAGTGAACGCGACACCCTCAAAGCGCAGCTGCTTGAAGCTGAAGCCGCTCTGATTCTTGCAAAAGATGATCTTAAAAACACCCGGATCATTGCCATGACTGACGGCAAGACCGGCAAAGCCGCCTACTCCCCCGGCAACTACGTCACCCCCTCCAGCGGCACGCTGGTCCAGACGGTCCAGACGGACCCCATCCGTATCCGTTTTTCCATCAGCGCAAGAGATTATCTTTCTCTTTTCGGCAATGACAAAAACATCCGCAAAAACGGTATTGTCAACGTCATTCTTGCCGATGACTCCGAATACAAATACAAAGGTGAAATTGAAATCGTTGACTCCTCCGTCCAGCAGGACACCGACACCATCCGCGTGTGGGCACGTTTCAAAAACCCCGAAAACCTGCTTATCCCCTATGGTGTGGTCACGGTTATTCTGACCAGAAATGATGGTAAAAAATATCCGGCAGTCACTCCCTCAGCCGTTTCCCACGATGTCAACGGTTCGTTCGTTTATGCCGTTGACAGCAAAAACAATATGCCGGTCAAACGCTACGTCACTCTGGGAAATCTTTCAGGAGAACAGCAGGTTATCCGCAAGGGACTTAAAGCCGGAGAACTTGTCATTACCGAAGGTTTCCACAAAATCATTCCCGGCGTTCCTGTCAAACCGGTCAAACGCGGAGTTAAATAAGTCATGTTTTCGCAAATTTTTATTGACCGCCCGAAACTGGCGTTCGTCATCAGTATCGTGATGATGCTCTCCGGAGCCATCAGTCTGACAAAGCTGCCGATTGCAGAATATCCTGAAATCGCACCGCCGCAGATTTATGTGCAGACCGCCTACGACGGCGCAAGTGCCGAAGTCGTGGCTGAAACCGTCGGTATTCCTCTGGAATCTGAATTCAACGGTCTGGAAGACCTGCTTTATTTCAGCAGTACCGCCAACAACAACGGCGGCTATCAGTGTACCATTACGTTCAAAAGCGGAACGAACTCTGATATTGCAATGGTCAACGTTCAGAACTCCGCCAAACGCGCCGAAAACAAACTGCCCGAAGAAGTCAAAAGGGTGGGATTGAATATCGGTAAACGTTCCGGTGACATGCTTGCCGTATTTGCATTCATGACCGATTACAGCAAACTGGATGTACTGGAACTCAACAACTACATCATGACCGGTCTCAAAGATGCCATCGCCCGTATCGACGGTGTGGCAGCTGCCGATCTGCTCTCTGCAAAAGAATACAGTATGCGTATCTGGCTCGATCCTCTGCGCATGGCTTCTCTGGGAATTTCAACTGATGAATTGACCGCAGCTATCAGCAGCCAGAACCGTCAGGCCGCCGCCGGAAGTATCGGCTCTGAAGGCAGTAATAAGTTTGTGGAATACAAACTCAACGTCATGGGACGTCTCAAAACGCCGGAAGAATTCGGCAATATCATCATCCGTCACGACAAAGACGGCGGTGTTATCCGTATCCGCGATATCGCCCGCGTTGAACTGGGCATCAAAACCAATAAAGGTGAAGCATTCTTCCAGGGACAGGAAAGTGTGGCTCTTGCCATTTACCGCAATGACGATGCCAACGCTCTTGAAACTGTGAAAAAAGTTAAAGAAGTTGTTGAAAAAGCAAGCAAGACCTTTCCGCAGGGTGTCAGCTATGAATTAGCTTACGACCCCACAGAGTTCATCATGATTTCTCTCAAAGAAATCGTCATCACTCTGATTTCTGCGCTGCTTCTGGTGGTTCTCATCACTTACGTCTTCATGCAGGATTGGCGCGCGACATTGATTCCGACCTTTGCCATTCCCGTGGCTCTGATGGGAACATTCCCCTTCATGTGGGCAATGGGATACTCAGTCAACGTTCTGACCATGTTCGGACTGATTCTTGTCATCGGCAGTCTGGTGGACGACGCCATCGTCGTTGTTGAAAACACCCAGTCCCTCATGGAAAGAGAAGGTCTTTCACCCAAAGAAGCCGCATCAAAAAGTATGCGTCAGATCACCGGTGCAATCATTGCGACCACTCTGGTAACAATTGCCTGCTACGTTCCCCTCGCCTTCTACGGCGGTATGGTGGGTAAGATTTATATGCAGTTCGCTGTCACCATGTGTATTTCTCTGTCGCTTTCAACCGTGGTTGCCATGACATTGAGTCCGGCCCTCTGTTCTCTGATTCTGCGTCCTGCAAGCGAAAAGAAACCGGCATTTTTCAAGCCGTTCAACTTTGTGATTGACGGTTCCAGAAGCATTTATCTTGTTTCTGTTCGTTTCCTTGTCCGCCGCGGACTGTTGACGTTGATTCTTTTTGCAGCGGTACTTTTCCTCAACTACGCATTTTTCAAACATCTGCCCGGCTCCTTCCTGCCGACGGAAGATAAGGGCGCCATTCTCTGTAACCTTGAACTTGCGCCGGGCGCAACGCTGGCGCGAACTGCAAAAGTTGTGGATGAATTCCGCCGTGAAGTCAGCAAAATGGAAGGTGTCCAGAATATT
>JAZQYS010000489.1:0-2922 GCA_045633645.1 Victivallaceae bacterium
CCAACTCCTTGGCTCACAGAACGACATGGCTACGATCCGACTTCGCTGCAATGCTCAAAAGCGCTGTCGTCAAGTATAACCGGATTGCGTTCCTCATCTCTGAATCCGAGCAAAAATGCCGTATCCGCCTGGGCGGCAACATCAACATTGTTGCGGACAAGTCCGGTGATCCTGCCCCGCGCATCCAGAAACAGAGTTCCTGATTTTCCTGTTAAAATCTTTTTATTCATGCGATTCCCTTATGGAGTTTTTCTCTTGTAATTTGTTGTTTCTTTCATAAATATACCCGATTTCCCGCAGAACACATAGCATAAAAAAAAGAAAAAATTGTATATTTCAAGGATTATGAAAGACAAACTTGAAATTTCTGTTCATCAGCAATATAGTATAGTTGCCGCAGTTCCATACAGGATAAAAACGATGAAGCATTATACCATAAAAGACTATGTAAAACCCGAAGGCGCACCACCGGTCTGGGTGGAGCATGTCAGGCGCAGAACAAAACCCGAAGAAGCCCATACACACGATTGTATGGAAATCATGTATATCCGCAGCGGAGCAGCATGCTGTTATATCAACAACCGTCACTATCCTGTACTGCGGGGTGATTTTTATGTTTTCGCTCCCGGAGACACCCATGAATTTTCGATTTCCGGCGGATTGTCGCACGATACGCTGCTGTTTTCCCCAGGTCTTTTTGAAAAGAATGAATTGGAAATGCTGCAGCAGAATACAATGTTCACCCATTGGTGTACCCCGGGCGATTTGAAAGAGAAAAAACTGAGTTTCCCTCTTGCCGCCGCAGCCGAACTGGATGCGATGTTCGATGAACTTGCCGCTGAATGTCAGAAAAACTCCTCTTTCAGCAGCATGCTCCGCAAAGCATTGTTTATCCGTCTGCTGCTCTTTGCATTGGATAAAGGTACGCCGGAGGGACTCTCCGGCACGCACAACGACTTGCAGTTGAGTGCGCTCTTTAACTTCATTTCAGAGCATTATCATGAAGATCTTTCTCGGCTCCGCCTGGCTCGTGCAGCCAATGTGTCGGTTAATTATCTCAATGAATTCATGCAGCGTACCATCGGGCAGGGTCCCATAGAGTACCTGACGCGTTACCGTATTGAACAGGCAAGGCGTATTCTTGAAAGTTCTCAGGATACCATCTCGCAAATTGCCGTCAACACCGGCTTTTATGATGCCAGCCATTTCATCAGGGTTTTCAAGCAATGCACCGGCATAACGCCCGGGGAATACCGGAAAATGCTGAAGCGGTAAAGTCTGTTTTCTCAAAATATTTTTCACAAATACTTGTAAATCACCTGTTGATGTTGTATCTTATATTTTCTGTTATTCAGGTGTGTGTGGGTAAAATAATTTACCAAAATAAATACAAAAATATTGGGGAATTACAATGAAAAGTTTTCTGAAATTTGTTCCGGTCATGCTCTGCGCTCTGGCAGCGGCATTTGTCTTCAGCGGCTGTACCAGTCCGCGCATTACTGAAACAGGACGTTCCGCCGTCGAACAGATGCTGCTTTCCGGCGTCGTTGATCTGGGACTCGGACGCGCTGATTTCAGCGAGTTTGCCGGAAAAAAAGCCTTTATTGAGTACGATTACCTGGCTCCTCAGGTTGACAAACCCTATGTGCAGGGTGTCTTTGAAAAACAGCTTGCCAAGAACGGCGTGATTGTTTCCCGCGATGCCAAAGAGTCGGATATCCTGGTCCAGATCATCTGCGGCGTGCTGGCAACGGATACCACCAAGTTCACCATCGGTCTTCCGCAGCTGCCGATTCCGATTCCGGATACCTCTTTGAACGTTGCTATTCCGGAACTGCCGCTGTTCCAGAAACTGACCCGCTCCGGATACGGCAAGTTCGGTTTCACTGTGCTTGATGCCAAGACCCGCAAGCCGGTCAAAGTCTTCGGAAACATCATGGCACGCACCAGTTACACCAATTGGTTCATCTTCCTGATTCCGTTCAAATCTCACGATATGCAGATGGATATCAAGTCCGGTGATGAAACCGATCTTGAGTTTGATATTCCGTAGTCTTTATATTGTATTCACAACTCCGGTACAGCCGGAGTTTTTTTATATCCCGAGGAAACTTATACCATGAAAAAAATCATTATGTTTGACCTTGACGGAACACTGATCAACTCCGTTGGAGGCATTGCCAATTCAGTCAACGTCACCCGTCAGCAGTACGGCTTTGCCCCCCTGCCCGAAGATGTTATCACAAGTTTCACCGGCGACGGCGCAAAAAAACTGCTGGAACGTTCTTTTGCAGATGTGACCTTGCCCTGCTCCGTTGAAGAAGCCGTCAAAAGGATGGTCGCCAATTATGCGGCGGATCCTCTGTGCAACACTTTTCTTTATCCCGGCGTCATGACAGGATTGCAGGCACTTGCCGAAGCAGGATTTCTTCTTGCCGTCGTCAGCAACAAGCCGCAGGAAGTCGGAGAGAAAATCTTAACCGGGCTGGGTGTCATGCCGCTTTTGTGCGACAACATAGGCGGCGGTAAATTTCCCTTGAAACCCGCTCCGGATGCCTTTTTGTATTTGCTTGAAAAATACAACATTGCAAAAGAAAACGCCTTGATTGCAGGAGACAATCACACGGATATCAACTCCGCAACTGCAGCCGGAGTTTCAAGTATTTTCTGTGAATACGGTTTCGGCGTACTCGATAACGCTGTTCCGACCTGGTCAGTCAAAGACTTTTCAGAACTGGTTCAAATTGCAATCAAAGCAGTAAAATAAGCACATTTCTGAAAATACATAAAAATACAGGGAACTTTTGCGGCATTATCAAGTCCGCAAAAAGTTCCCCGTTTGTTTCCAATATAAACCAATAACAATATCCCGCTGAGACAATAATACCCTCAACAAAATACTCCGCTTTTTTTGAAAAGTGG
>JAZQYS010000490.1:0-3571 GCA_045633645.1 Victivallaceae bacterium
CCGATCCCGGCGATACGCCGTTGCTCAAAGGTCAGGTGATGAGTGAAGTCGATTACCGTCAGGCGCGTGAAGACTACGGTGATGCGTTTGTCGCCGATATGGGTGCGCCCGCGATCAAGGCGTTGCTGGAAGATATCAATCTTGAAGATATGCGCAACGAACTTGAAGTCGAGCTGGAAACCACCGGAAACAAAGCGCTCCGCAAGAAACTTGCCAAACGTCTGCGTCTGGTTGAAGGCTTCATTGCCGGCAACTCCCGTCCGGAATACATGATTCTTTCCGCACTGCCGGTTATTCCGCCGGATCTGCGTCCTCTGGTTCCGCTGGAAGGCGGTCGTTTTGCGACCAGTGACCTCAACGATCTCTACCGTCGTGTCATCAACCGCAACAACCGTCTGCGGAATCTGCTTCAGCTCAACACGCCTGAAGTGATTGTCCGTAACGAAAAACGTATGCTTCAGGAAGCTGTTGACGCTTTGTTGGACAACGGCCGTCACGGACGTCCCGTGACCGGTGCCGGCAACCGTCCTCTCAAGAGTCTTTCTGATATGCTCAAAGGTAAGCAGGGACGTTTCCGTCAGAACTTGTTGGGTAAACGTGTTGACTACTCCGGACGTTCTGTTATCGTTGTCGGTCCGGAATTGAAGATCCATCAGTGCGGTTTGCCCAAGAAGATGGCGATGGTGCTGTTTGAACCCTTCATCATCCGTCACCTCAAACAGCGCGGACACGCCCATACCGTCCGCGGAGCCAAGAAGCTGATTGAAAAGGGCGAAAGCGTGGTCTGGGATATCCTTGATGAAGTGACCAAGGGACATCCCGTTATGCTCAACCGTGCGCCGACGCTGCACCGTTTGAGTATCCAGGCATTTGATCCGGTGTTGATTGAAGGTTCCGCCATCCGTCTGCACCCGTTGGTGTGTACCGCTTACAACGCCGACTTCGACGGAGACCAGATGGCTGTTCACGTGCCGCTTTCAAACGAAGCGCAGATGGAGACCAAACTGTTGATGCTGTCTCCCAACAACATCTTCTCTCCCGCCAACGGAAAACCGATTGCCAGTCCCACGCAGGACATCACGCTCGGCAGTTACTATCTGACCTGTCCTCCGAACAACAAGGACAAGGCAAAACTCTACCGGGACTATTTCGAAGTTCTGTTTGCCATGCAGTCAGGCTATATCGGTATCCACGATGCCGTCCGTATTCCGAACCCCGACCTGGGACGCGAAACGATTTACGGTGATAAGGATTCCAAGTACATCCTGACCACTCCCGGACGTTGTCTTTTCAACGAAATCTGGGATAAGCGTCTCGGATTCTACAATGCCGTTGCCAAGAAGAAAGATCTGGGAAAACTCATCAGTAACTCCTACATGATCGCCGGACACGATGCGACCATCAAGCTGCTGGATGATATCAAGGATTTGGGTTACAGACACGCAACTCTTGCCGGTCTTTCCATTTCCATTACCGACCTTCAGGTTCCGGACAGTAAGAACGAACTGATTGATGCCGCCCGCAAAGAGGTGGATGCCGTTCTTGAACAGTACAACAGCGGTTTGCTGACCGATGGTGAACGCTACAAGAAGGTCATCGATATCTGGACTCAGACCAGCGGTGCTGTGGCTAATGAATTGTTTGAACATCTTGAAGCCGCCAGTCAGCGCGGAGAGATCAACCCGGTTTACGCCATGCTTGACTCCGGCGCCCGCGGAAGTAAAGATCAGATCCGTCAGCTCGCCGGTATGCGCGGATTGATGGCAAAGCCCTCCGGTGATATTATCGAACGTCCGATTATCTCCAACTTCCGTGAAGGACTTTCCGTGCTGGAATACTTCATTTCCACCCACGGTGCCCGTAAAGGTTTGGCGGATACGGCTCTTAAGACCGCTGACTCCGGTTACATGACCCGTCGTCTGGTTGACGTTGCTCAGGATGTCATCTGCCGCGAAGAGGACTGCGGAACCACCAAGGGTATCTGGACCAGTGCCATTACCGAAGGTGATGAAGTTATGCTGCCGCTGCGCGACCGTATCATCGGCCGTTACTGCGCACAGGATATCCGTGATCCTGCATACAATGACGGACGTCTGATCGTCGGAGCCGGTGAGGTCTTCACTCCCGAAATCGCCGACGTGATTGATGCCCGCGGAATCAAACGTGTGCTGATCCGTTCTGCTCTCACCTGCGAAACGCTGCACGGACTTTGTATCAAGTGCTACGGCCGCAACCTTGCCAGCGACCGCGAAGCAAAGATCGGTGATGCGCTCGGTATCATTGCTGCACAGTCCATCGGTGAACCCGGTACTCAGCTCACCATGCGTACGTTCCACATCGGAGGTACCGCATCCAGTGCTTACAAAGAGCCGGTTATCACTTCCCACAGCAACGGAACGATCAAATATTTCAACGTCCGTACCGTCAAGAACAACAAGGGCAAAGATGTCGTTGTCAACAAGAACGGTTACGTTGTGATTTACGATCCGGTCAAGGCAAAAGAACTTGAAAGACGCGCCCGTGAGAATATTCTCGGCGAAATCGCTGCTCTCGGAACTGTTCAGAAGGACTTTGACTTCTGGTCAGATGCCATTGAGGAAGCCGAACTTGAACGTTATGATCTTGACACCGGTTCAATTCTTGATAAAGCCGACGGAGACTCCGTCAAAGAGGGTGAATCCTTCGTCAGTTGGGACCCCAGTCAGGTTCCGATCATCATCGAGCAGGCCGGTATTGTCCGCCTGAACGACTTGGTCGAAGGCGTTACCATTCAGAAGCAGAAACGCGGTTCTTCCGATCAGGGAACAGTTATGGAACACCGTGACGACCTGCATCCGCAGATTGTCATTACGGATAATGACGGTAATACCATTACCAGTTATCCGCTGCCTGCCGGTGCTGTTCTCATGACCAAGAACGGTATGAAAGTGACTCCGGGTATGGTCGTTGCCCGACTCCCGCGTCAGTCTGCAAAGAACAAGGACATTATCGGCGGTCTTCCGCGAATCGCCGAATTGTTTGAAGCACGTGTTCCCAAGGATGTAGCAGAGATTGCCCGTATCGACGGTGTGATCGAGGTGGATAACCTGGTCCGGGGAAGACGTCAGCTCATCATCCGCGACAAGATTTCCGGAATGGTTGAAGAACACAACAACATTCCGCTGCACAAGCATTTGACTGTCAGCAAGGGTGATTATGTGAGAAAAGGTCAGAAACTGACCGAGGGATCTATTGTTCCGCATACGTTGCTTGAAATTTGCGGAATCCACGAGTTGCAGCGTCATTTGGTCGATGAGATTCAGCTGGTTTATCGCAGCCAGGGAGTTGAGATCAATGACAAACACGTTGAGATCATCATTCGTCAGATGATGCAGAAAGTCCGTATTACCTCCTCCGGCTCGACGCAGTTCCTGCCCGGAGAACAGCTTGACCGCATTGAGTTCAACCGTGTCAACCGTGAGATGATTGAACGCGGCGGAAAACCGGCTGAAGCTGAACCGGTTTTGCTGGGTATTACCAAAGCAGCTCTGGAAACAGAGAGTTTCATTTCGGCCGCCAGCTTCCAGGATAC
>JAZQYS010000491.1:0-11889 GCA_045633645.1 Victivallaceae bacterium
CAAAAAAAGCGGGGTATTTGGTGAGAGGGAATGCAAGCTCAAGCAGGGTATTGGGTGAGAGGAAATATGCAAGTGTGCGGTAAGCTTCCGTCAAACCTGAACGAGCTTGCGGATTCCGGTACGGCAGAGAACCAGACGGCAATGGACAAATTTATCCTGACAGCCTTTTTTACTGAGTTTGACAATCATATTAACGTGGTAATCGCGCCGCGCTTTCAGTGCATGTATCGTTTCCCCGTCTGAATGATGAATTGTCCGCTGAGGATTATCCATCTTATTGAGCCAGTGACGGATATTGAGGCGGTAGATATTAACGACCCCCTCTACTTTAAACTCCTGAAAGATATCCTTGCAGGCGTCACCCGAAAGTTCAATCTTTTTGCGGTATACCAGCACGTTTTCCTGCAAAGAACCGTTTTCCAGATGACTGAGCATTGTAGGATTGCGGACAGCCGTGATTTGTTCGTCTATATCTTTGGCGTCGCAATAGCGGAAACCCTCGTGGAATACACCGACTCTGTTGCCCATGCCGTCAAAAACTTTCTGACGGTAGTCATAACTGTATCGGCTGCGTTTTGAAAGACAGTAATTCTGCAGAATGAATTTGATTCTGTCCTTGAACATATAGGCAATGACCCACACGACAAAAAATGACAGAGAAAACTCTTCAAGATACAATCCCTGCCAGATAAAAGCAACTGCCGTTACAAAAATCATGGCAACAGCGGCAGACAGTCCCATAAAGAGGTTTTCTATCCAGATACCGTCCTTGCGCGTATCCACATTGAGAAAGAGAATACTTGCCATCGCCTTTTTAAGAACGCTCTCACGGTAAAGCAATTCGGAGTTGTCCCCTTTTTTATCAGGCACGGAGGGGTAACCGCACGCTTTGCGGTAATTTGTTTCACTCTGCGTGATACGGATGATCTGTTTCTGCAAAGATTCGTCACATCCGGCAAAATTATTTTTTGAAAAGAACGCCCAGAGTTCGTAAAGATAGTTGCCCGTCATGATACTCAAAGATTCATCGACCAGAAGATAAATTTCAGTATCCTGAGCGGCTTTGCGGTAGGCTCTGAAAAGTTCAAGCAGTTTTTCAATACTGTTCAAATAACTTCTGAGCAGATTGCCGCGTTCATCCGGAGAGGCTTTTTTGATTTTTTCGGCGTCATCACGGAGCGAACTGCGGGCAATGGAACAGAACATTTTAAGACAGCGTTCAAATTTTTCTCTGCGTTCGGGCAGACGGGACGCGTAACGCGAAAGTTTCTGCATAACGGGACTGCCCGGCTTGATGAGATCCGCCAGACGCCTTGTCGGAGTCTTGAAGCGGATATATTCCGAAAAGTCATTGTAAAATTCGCGGCTGCCGTATGAAGTGGAGTTGACCGCAAGGTTGCGGGGAAGAAAGAAAAACATCTCCACGCTGTAATCGCAGGTTTTCTGTCCCGGCACAAAGGGATAGATAATCTTTGCTTCAAGCTGATACTGATCGTGTCTTGAAAGTTTGACAGAGACGTTTTTCATTTTTTAACTCTTCTAAATACCCATACAGTTCAAATTTTACCCTCAACAAGTACTCCGCAAATACACCTCAACGGAAAATCCTCAACAAGTACTCCGCTTTTTTTGAAAAGAGTTTCCGCCTTTGCACAAGGCTACGGCGGACAAGGGGGGGGAGTAAATATACCGAAGCCGACGTTTCGGCTTTTTTTCCCGTGAAAAAAAGTTTTTCTCTTCCCCCCGGCTCCCACAACTTTTTCTTAAAGAGGGTTACTTTTTGACGGCGGACTGCTGAGCGAGGACGGATTTCATCCAGCAGTAGAAGGTATCTCCGATCTGGCGGTAGCCGTCGGCGGAGGGGTGGACGCCGTTGTTGAGGCGGGCGATTTTTCTCTTGTTGCCTGCGTTGATAAATTCCTGAGCGATGGGGAAGTTATTTTCGCAGTCCAGATTAAGATAAACGGGAACGATCTGGACGTTGTAGGGATTGTCCTTTGCGAATTTCTGCATCATAGCTTCGACCAGGCGGTGCTGATTTTTCTTGTACTGCCAGCGGGAGTGGCGGGCGGCATAGTTTTTGCCGAAACCGTCCTGAGTGAAACATCCGGCAGTAGTAAGACCTACGCCGAAGACGGCATTGGGGGCGGCTTTTCTCATTTCAGCAAGCAACTTATCCATATTATTCAAGATGTCCGCGACTCTTTTTTCAACGGTGGCATCGCTGGCGGAAAAGACATCATTCACGCCCAACTGGAAGGTGATGATATCCGGAGCCTTGCCATTGTTGAGACGGTTGAAATATCCCTGGAGATCAAAGACAACTTTGCCGTCTTTTTTGGCGAGGAAGGGACTGCGGGCGTAGACGATATCGCGTCTTTTGGTAAGTTTGGCAAATTTGGCATCATCCATCCACTTGGTGCTGAAGGTGCTCCATGCCCAGCCGCCGTAACCCTCATGAGCGACGCCGCCGGCTTTGACAACGCGTCCGCTGCCGGCGTGACTGCCGATCATTTTAAGTTTCGGATTGCCGGGTTTCTGGAAATGGCTGTGGATTTGAGTCGGATAAACGGTTGCATTGGTCAGGCTGTCGCCGATAACAAGAACGCTCAAATTCTTTCCGGCTCCGGCATTGCGCGGAGAGACGACAACGGTAACTTTTTTGCTGGCGAGCAGTCCCTGATTGCCGATGACATTGATGGTGAGGGTAAAGGAGCCGACATCTTTATCAGTCGGGGTAAAACTCCAGCGTTTTTCGTCCCATCTGCCGCGGTTGCAGCGGGCTTCAAAAATGTAGTTGGCGGGGTTGATGACCCGGACAATGTTTTCAAAATAGACATTGGTTTCCACGCCGGGGACGGCATAGATTTTTTCAGGAAGAAGGAGTTTGACATCTTCTTTGACGACTTGACACTTCTGAGCATCTTTCAGGGGACACTTTCCGGTAATGCAGCAACCGGAAACGAAAAGCATGGCACCTGCGGCGGCAGAAGCCAGTAATTTGCCGTTGAATTTCATAATATTTAACCTTTCTTTGAAGTTGTTTTTCAAAACATGTCGGCGGGGTACTATACACGCAAAGAATCAAAAATACAAGTTTAAAAAACGTGAAATTTTCTTAATATCTCTTGACTTTTTACAGTCATAAGTTTAAATTATAGATTAGAGGTGTATTTTCTTCACAATAACATTAATATATAAAGTATCCGAAAGGTCAGTAAAATGAAAAAGAACTTTACTTTGATTGAACTGCTGGTGGTTATTGCCATTATCGCAATTCTCGCAGGAATGATCATGCCCGCTCTGGGACACGCCCGCGCCGCCGGCACCAGAACCGACTGCCTCAACAACAAAAAGCAGCTGATTACCTCTATGCTGATGTATTCACAGTCTTTCAGCGGAATCATGGTTTACAAGTCCACCGATAAAGGCGGAGCCGTCCGTCCGTATTCCTATTTTCTGGCAGGAAAAGAAAACGCCGGAGTCAACGCTTATTTGCCCGAAAAATCCCTGCTCTGCACTACTGTCAAAACCAATGCCACTATTGATACTGTTGCGAACACCAACACCATTGGTATGATCAACGCTTATGATACAACCAACTGGTATACTGCCAATAAACGCAAAGCAATGGGACGTTTCATTATCGGCGGCGGTACCGACAATATCGGTTACGTCGTTGAAAAAATCAAAAATCCCAACGGCTTGGTTATTTTTGCTGATGCTTTCAAAAAATTGGATGCTAACGGTCAGGAAGAGGCACGTTGCAGTTTTGATCCCAATCCCAACAAAGCCGATGCAAATGATCTTGTCGGCATCGTTCACCTGAGCGAAACCACAGTCGCCTGTGCCGACGGCAGTGCCGCCGCAGTCAGTGCGCCCAAACTGGCGGATTATGGTATCCACTACACGCTTGACAGCACCTTTGTAACGCTTTACAAAGACGGCAAAGAAACCAACTGATCTTTTTGCTCTGTTCTTTCAGCCCGGGTATCTCCCCGGGCTTTTTTATTTTAAGCACCGGTGTCAGACAAGTCGGACAACAGTATAAAAACTGCCCGGCAATGCGCAGCGACACCAGAGCGACATAAATATTGCGGTCAATGAAGAACGGCAAAACAAAGCTTTTCTAAAAAAATTTCAAGTTTTTTTACATAAAGATTGCAAATATTTAATTTTTGTGTTATTTTTATAAAATATCATACCGTAAAATTACGTTACTCTTTGCGGTGTGATTTTCTTTGAACAAAACACATACAGTTGTATAATATAAAAAACGGAGGATTCTATGCGCATCACAAATCTTTTAACAGCTCTTGCCGTTGCTTCATCGCTGACACTTTTCTGCGGTTGCAGCAAAAAGAAGAAAAAGGCGGTTAAAGAACGCGAAGTGCGTGTGACTTTGCAGAAACTTGAAAAACGCACTTTCCGCCGGATTATTCCGGTTCAGGGAACTGTGTCTCCGCTGCGTTACGCTGTTATTTCAGCAAAGATCGGCGGTGTGCTTGAACGTCTCCACGTTTCAGAAGGCAACAAAATCAAAAAAGGAACGACTTTGTTTGAAATCGACCGCCAGATCCTGAAAAATCAGGTCATGGTCAAAGAAAACGAAATCAGCGTCAAACGTGCGGAACTTGAAAGCGCAAGAATCTCTCTGGAACGCTCAAAAATCAATCTCGAAAAAGCCAAACTTGACTTTGACCGTTTCGCCCAGCTCTGGAACAGCCGTGCCACCAGTCAGACCGAATACGAATCCGCCATGGTCCACTACAAGAACGCTCAGGCGGATGTCAAGAAAGCCGAAGCGGATATCGTCAACGTCAAAGCCCAGCTCAAACAGGCTGAAGGAAATCTCATTATCGCAAAGAAAAATCTGGCGGACTCCTCCACGCAGGCTCCTTACGACTGCACCGTCACCCAGACCTATTGCGAAGAAAGCGAATACGTCTCCACCGGAAAGAATCTGGTCAAAATCGAAGACTTGACCGAATTTGAAATCGCTTCTCACATCAGTTCTGTCTACTATCCCATCATCGTTCAGGATAAGACCCCTGTTCTCATCAGTCTGCACGGCAAAGTTCTCGGACGCGCCGTCATCACCCTCAAGGCTCCCGCCATTGATCCGGTCAGCCGTACCTTTAAAATCAAGGTCAAAGTTCCCAAAACCATCAAGCTTGCCAGCGGTATGCTCTGCGATATGGATATCATCCTTGAAGAAAAAGAAACTTACGGACTGCCCTCTGATGCCATTCTGCTCCGTTCCGGAAACCGCTATATCAGCTACGCCATGGGCAAAGACAACCGCGCTGTCAGCGTTGATATTGAACGCGGAATCGTTGAAGGTAAACTCACTGAGGTCGTCAACAACGCAAAATACCGCAATCTGCGCTTTGTCGTTACCGGTCAGACCTTTGTCAATGCCGGTACACTCCTCACTGAAGTCAAAAGCAAGTAATTCTGGATAAGGAGACAAAATAATGTTTCTCAGCCGTTGGTCCGTGAACCGTCCGATTGCCATGACAGCATTTATCATCGTGCTGATCATGATCGGAGCAAGTCTTTATCCGAAATTGAGCATTGACCTGCTGCCCAATATGGAAATCCCGACGATCCTTGTCCGTTGCGAATACAAGGGCGCAAGTCCCACCGAAATTGAGGTGGAAGTCATCAAACGTATTGAGGACGCCGTTTCCTCAATTGAGGGTATCCAGCATATTACCAGTTCCAGTCTTGAAGACCAGGGACAGGTGCAGATTGAGTTTATCATGGGAACAAACGTGGACGTCGCGGCAACAGATATCCGCGAAGCGTTGAACCGTATCCGCGATGACTTCCCTGACGGTGCCGATGAGCCGACGATCCGCAAGATTGATACCAACGCAACAACCGTTGTGCAGCTGCTTCTGGTCGGCGACAGAACCCGCGATGACCTCTATGATTATGCGGATGATATTCTCTCCGACCGCTTCTCCTCAGTTCCCGGTGTGGGTGAAGTGCGCGTGTACGGCGGTAACGAAATGCAGGTGCATGTGCTGCTTGACCGCGCCAAACTGGTTGCCTCCAACATCTCAATCAATACCATCGTTTCAAAACTCAAAGCGGCAAACGTGCGTAAGCCCCTCGGACGTATTGAGTTTGACAAAGGCGAAAAAAACATTACTTTTGACGGTGAATTTAAAGATTTCGACCAGATCGGTGCTTTGGAAATCGGCATTCACGAGGGTAAACGCGTTTATCTGCGTGACGTGGCTGAAGTCAAACTCATGAGCCGCGATCCCCGCAGCCGTGACTTCGTTGACGGCAAACCCGCCGTCCGCTTCAACATCGTCAAAAAAGGTGAAGCCAACGCCATTGAAGTTATCAACGGTATCCGCAAGCGTTACGAGAGTTTCAACAACTCCGGACTTCTCCCCAGCGGTATGAAACTGGTGTGGTTCAAAGACGCCGGAGAATTTATCCAGTCCTCCGTGGACGATGCCTGGAACAGTATTCTCACCGGTATCATCCTCACCGCCGTACTGCTCTTTCTGTTCCTGCACGACCCGAAATCAACTTTTATCGTCATGATCTCCATGCCGATTTCAGTTATTGTGACCTTTGCGGTCATGCACTATCTGGGATACTCCTTCAACATCATGACACTGCTCTCACTGGGCTGTTCCGTGGGTGTTCTGGTGACAAACTCCATTGTGGTTATTGAAAACATCTTCAAACGCCTTGAACAGGGCAACCCCATCAAGACCGCCGCCGAACACGGTACGGGAGAAGTTATCGCCGCCGTGTCCGCCAGCGCACTGACCAACGTGGTTGTGTTCGTTCCGGTGATGATGATGACCACCATGATCGGCAGAATGATGGTTCCCTTTGCCGGTGTGATGGTCGGAGCTACAATCGTTTCTCTGTTTGTAAGTTTCACCCTGACGCCGATTCTCTCCTGCATCATGCTCAAAAATGCCGGAGGAAAGAAAAAAGTCACCTGGCTGGATAAGATGTTCATCCCGTGGGACAGAGGTTACGACTGGCTCTGCGCCCGTTTCAACCGTTCAATCAACTGGACAGCCAATCATGCTGTGGCGTTTCTGGTTGCAACGGTTCTGATTGCCGCGGCGATTTACTTCTTTGTGGTGCCGCAGGTGGGACTTTCTTTCCTGCCCTTCTGCGACCAGGGAGAAATCCGTATCCGTTTTGAGTTCCCGACGAACTACAATCTGGATACCACGACCGCCAAGATGCAGGCGGCTGCCGAACAACTTAAAAAGTTTGACTTCATCAAAGGTATGGTAACCAACGTGGGCGTGACCACCGGTGCGCGCGGACAGGTCAACTCCGCCGTTTATCTGGGGCTGCTCAATATCAAGACCAACAGCAAGATGGAACGCAAAGAAACTATTTACGAACTGCAGGATATCTTGCGTAAAGAACTGTCCTTCATGGATGACTGCCGTATTACGCTGACCATTCCCGCCACCTTCGGCGGTTCCGGCGCTGAAATCCGTTGCGTTATCCACGGTCCTGATCTTGATGTGCTTGAAAGTGCCGAAAGACGCGTTCTTGAACTTCTGCCGCAGCTGGGAATGACCCGCGATTTGGACTCCACCTGGAGAGAGCGCAAACCCAATATCAACATCATTCCCGACCGCACCATTCTGCAGAATATGGGAATGACGGCGGATCAGCTTTATCAGTATCTGATCGGTTCTCTGGACGGTATTGAAGTGGGTGACTTCCGTTCCGGTGCGCGTACCTTTGATATCCGCGTCCGCAACAAAAAAGAGCCGGGCGAACAGCAGCTGATTCAAAATGCGCCGACTGTCAAGGGCAGCAATCCTTTGAGTACCGAAGTTCTCGCTAAAATCGAACAGGATGCCCGTCCTGTGATCATCAACCGCTACGACAAAGTGCGTACCTCCTGGATTTTTGCCAACACCGCCCCCGGTCATGCTCTGGGAACGGTTTCCGACACCATCAAACGCGTGGCAGAAGAAATCCTCCCCGGCGGTTACGGTATCCGTATGAGCGGCAGTGTTGAACGTATGCAGGAAACCAACAGAGAGTTCATGCAGGTTATGATTCTTGCCGCAGTTCTCACCTATCTGCTGATTGCCGCAATCATGGAATCCTGGACCCGTCCGCTGATTATTATGATTACCGTTCCGCTGGGCTTCCTCGGTATGTACTTCACATTGTGGATCGCCGGAATGTCCATGTCCATGATGGGACTGCTCGGCGGCGTTATGATGATCGGTATCGTGGTGAACAACGCCATTCTGATTATGGATGAATGCACCGTACTTATGAGAAACTCCGGTATGGCGCCGCGCCGTGCGATGCTTCAGGCGGTCAAGAGCAAATTCCGTCCGATTGTGATGACCAGTATCGCCTCTGTCGCCGGTATGCTGCCGATGGCATTCGGTACGGGCCTGGGTTCCGAACTGCGCGCCAGTTGCGGTATGGGTGTGGTCGGCGGACTTATTTTCGCCTCTCTGATGACCCTTTACGTCATCCCCGCCATCTTCTTCGTATTCTGCACCAAAAGGAACAAAGCCCAAAAAGCAGAATAATTTCCCCGCAATTTTCCGCCGTCCTGCCTTTGAGGTCAGGACGGCTTTTTTATTGTCCGCAATACCATCCGTGCGGAAAAAAACAGAAATGTATTGCATTTAATGAAATTAAAATGTATATTAAACCATGGCGAAAAATTTTTAAGAAATTATCCTAAAAAGGAGGTCTGCTGTGAACGCTTTTGATTTTGCAAAACAAGTCTATGCCGGATTCGGTGTCGATGTGGAAAAAGCTTTTGAAAGATTGAATAATATTCCGGTCAGCATCCACTGCTGGCAGGGAGATGACGTCAACGGTTTTGAAAATGACAGTGCCCTTGACGGCGGTATTCAGGTAACGGGCAATCATCCCGGCAAAGCACGCAATGCCGATGAACTGCGCGCAGATATCAATCAGGTGTGGAAACTTGTTCCCGGTCCCAAACGGCTCAATGTACACTCCATCTATGCCGAAACCAACGGCAAAAAAGTCAGCCGCGATGAACTGGAACTGGAACACTTCTCCCGCTGGATTGATTGGGCAAAAGAGAACAATTCCGGACTGGACTTCAATCCGAGTTGTTTCTCTCATCCGCTTGCTTCTGACGGCTTTACCATTTCAAATGCCGATGAGGGTATCCGCAAATTCTGGATCCGTCACTGTATCGCCTGCCGTAAAATCGCTGCCGGTATGGGCAAGGCTCTGGGCAATGCCTGCGTGACCAACTACTGGTTCCCCGATGGTTTCAAGGACACCCCCTATGACCGTCTGGCGGCGCGGGCAAGACTTAAAGATGCTCTTGATGAAGTCTTTGCTGAAGAGATTTCAAAAGAATACAATCTGGATGCCGTTGAATGTAAACTTTTCGGTATCGGCGCAGAAAGCTGCACCGTCGGTTCCCATGAGTTTTACATGGGCTATGCTGCCACCCGGGGTAAACTGCTCTGTCTGGATGCCGGACACTTTCATCCGACTGAAGTTATTTCTGACAAAATCAGCAGTACGCTGCTTTTCCTGGATGAAATTCTTCTCCACGTCAGCCGCGGCGTCCGCTGGGACAGCGATCACGTTGTCACTCTGACCGAAGAACTTCAGGCAATCGCCTCTGAAATCATCCGTCACAACTTCGACAAACGCGTTCATATCGGACTGGATTATTTTGACGGCTCCATCAACCGCATTGCCGCCTGGACAATCGGCGCCCGCAATATGCGCAAAGCTCTGCTTATGGCACTTTTGGAACCTGCTTCCATGCTCCGCGATGCCGAAAACAGCAAAGATAACGCCCGCCGTCTGGCTCTGCTTGAAGAAATCAAAACCCTGCCTTTTGCTGCTGTCTGGGATGAATACTGCTCCCGCTGCGGCGTGCCGGGCAGTTTCAACTGGTACAAAGAGATTGAAAATTATCAGAAAGAAGTTATTTCCAAACGGTGAAAAATATGCAGGATTTAGTTCGCAATATGCTCATCGCCATCGGTGAAGATCCCGACCGCGAAGGGCTGGTAAAAACCCCGGAACGGGTTGAAAAAAGTATGAAGTTCCTCACCAGAGGATACTCTCAAAAAATTGAAGATGTGGTCAACGGTGCGCTTTTTGAGGCGGAGTCCGATGATATGATTATCGTCCGTGATATTGAATTTTTCAGTATGTGCGAACACCACATGCTGCCGTTTTTCGGCAAATGTCATGTGGGATACATCCCCAATAAAAAGATTCTGGGCTTGAGCAAAGTTGCCCGGATTGTGGATATGTTCGCCCGCCGTCTGCAAATTCAGGAACGCATGACAAAAGAGATTGCCTCTGCGCTGATGGAAATTCTTGATGCGCAAGGCGTCGGCGTTGTTATTGAAGCACAGCACCTCTGTATGCAGATGCGCGGTGTGGAAAAACAGGATTCCTTTACGACCACCAGTTCCATGCAGGGAAGTTTCCGTTCTGAACTGGCAACGCGCAACGAATTCACGAGACTGATACGATGAGGGCACTGGTTCAGAGAGTCACATCAGGGCAAGTCGATGTCCGGGATGCCGACGGAAAAATCCGCACCACCGGTAAAATCGGCAAAGGAATGGTTGTCCTTTTCGGCGTTTCCATTGATGACAAACTTGAAACGGCGGCAAAACTGGCTGATAAATGTGCCGCGTTACGCTGTTTTGAAGATGAAAACGGTAAAATCAATCTGGATATCAAGCAAATCGGCGGAGAAATCATCGTCGTTTCTCAGTTCACACTTTATGCGGATACTTCAAGAGGCAACCGTCCTTCCTTCTCCGGAGCGGCGCGCCCTGAACTTGCGATTCCCTGTTACGAGGCATTCGTCAACCGTTTGAAAGAACTGGGAATTACCGTCTTTACCGGTGAATTCGGTGCCGATATGCACGTTGATATCCAAAATGACGGACCCGTTACTTTAATGTTGGAGCTGTGAGAGTTATGAAAAATGACGGCAAAAGTGACGGCAAAATGACGGGACTTAATCTGCTGATTCCTCTGTTGCTGCTTGTGCTGCCGTTGTTTTCTTACCCTTTGCAGTGGAAAAAGATTTTTTCTTCTCAGGTTCCTCTCTGGGGTGAAGTGCAGGCTGTGACACTTGCGGTTATCGGACTTTGTGCCGCAGGTGCCCTTTTTGCCGCCCCCTTACGCCTGAAAAGGCTGTGGCAAGTTCCCCGGCTGAGGTTCCTGTTGATTTTTGCCGGTGCCGGTGTGGCAACCGCCTGTCTTCAGCAGTTGATTTATCCCGGTCCGGCAGAATATATTTTTACCTCCTTTTTCTTTTTTCTGCTGCCGGTTGCGGGCATGATTTTTTCAAGCGAACTCAAAAGGCTTATGCCCTGTTTTGCCGTACTGCTTTTTATTCCTGCAATCATTGTCACCCTGAGAACTCCTGATTTCTCGGGCTGGGCGGGCAACTGGAACTGGAATTTTTCTCTTCTTGCAGCGGCATCTTCTGCTTATTTTCTGCTCTTTTTCCGCAATAATTTGCGCAAAGCAGTCTTGTGGGGCGCAGGGTGCATTACTTTGGCATTGATTCTTGTTTCATGTTTCAAGCCTGAGGTCACGCCCCGCGGTACTTTTGCCGGGTTAATCGGCGCAACATTCTGTCTTGCAATCTTCCGCAATATCGTCCCCAAGCGGCGCTGGGCGTTTGCGCTCTGGGCAGTCATATTGACACTGGTACTTTTTACCGGTTCCGTCGGTAACGTGTTTGAACATATCCGCGACTCCCGTTTTCAACTCTGGCGCGGCAGTCTGGAGTGTACCCTTGCTCACTTCCCAATCGGTGTCGGTTTTGACCGTTTTGAAAGTATGATCAATGCCAATCTTCCGGAAATTTATTACTTCACGCCC
>JAZQYS010000492.1:0-1150 GCA_045633645.1 Victivallaceae bacterium
AACTTTATACTTTTTCATAAAAATATTCTCCTTGAAATATTATAAACCCATTTGTTTTAAATGTTCACGCAATGCCGCAAAGGAACAATGCGATTCCCTTCTTGCACAGGGCAGCACACCTGTTCTGAGGAACCGGGCGGCGGCGCGTTCGTTGAGCAGCCCCTGAGCATTGACAAACTGTCCCTGCCAACCCAGTGTCGGACCGAAATCCATGGTGTCCGCAAGATTCTTCTGCCATTCTTCAGGAAAGAAACGCAAAAACGGATAGGCGTCATTAAGCCATGTTGCCGTATAAACTGTATCGCAATTATTTTCTTTTTCAGCCTTATCCAGAATATAGCGCAGATTATCTGCCACATATGCGGGATCGCTCAAAAAAGACTTCGGCATAAGGGCGTTGCGGATATGGATATAACACCAGTTGTTCTGCAATAAATTGTATCTGAAAGAACGTCCCGGTTCAAACTCGGGATTTTCCAGAGTGACAGGGTATTTATGTTCTTCAACAAACTGCATGACTTCGGGCAGAAGCACATTCATTTCACTTTGTTCAGAAACCTCATCCGCCATTTTACGCGCTTTCAAAAAAACCTCTGCCTGATTTGTTCCCAGCAATGTATGCAGATAGGAACGTTCCTCAAGACACTGACCGCGCGACAACTCAGGATGACGGATATTTTGATCCCAAGTTACATCAAGCGCAAACTGCCAGCATTTTCTGATATTCTCTCTGAATATATCAAGGGGTATCATTTTTCACCTCAGACAAATTGGATAAAGCCGTTTGAATCATACTGCAGACGGAGCTGACGTGCTTCAGAAGCGGAAATATCTGAAGCAATACACAAAGCATTGCTCAGGTATCCGGCATACGCATCCTGATTTGGACGATAGGTGCGGTCCTGCATCATTTTGAGCAATTCAAGAGCGTGTTTGGTATCACCGCCGTTGTGTCCTGAATTGACAACAGGAATATCAATAATTTCAGATTCTCCCGTTGCCGTATCACAGACGCCGATTTGATTCTGATCAATACTGCCCCAGAGTCTGCCGGCGGTTCCGATGATGTGCAGATTGCGTCCGGCACGTTCACCGTGGCAGTTGAAAGCCAGAGTAAAGTTGGCAAGCACGCCGTTGGAATAGAAGATGG
>JAZQYS010000493.1:0-5560 GCA_045633645.1 Victivallaceae bacterium
AGTTTACTTTTTTTCACAATTTTCACGACAAAGGTCAGAGCCCCCAAACTCACGAGAAAAGAGAATACGACAGAACAGATAATCTGCCACAATGGAGAATTGAAAGCACCGGCTTCACCACCCAAGGAGAGCAGTTCAAGCAAAGTAGCTCCGCCGACCGCAGGCAATGCAAGAAGAAAAGAAAACGCTGCAGCATCTTCACGCTTGATTCCGCAGAACAATCCGGCAGAAATCGTACTGCCAGAACGTGAAATGCCGGGGAGCAGAGCAAACATCTGAACCAAACCGACAACCAGAGCCTGTTTCCATGAAATTTCTTTGACTCCGACAGCCTTTTCCTGATCGGGGAGAAGTTTTTCTTTTGAAGTCAGACGCAGAACGGCTCCGGTTACAAGAAACGCCATGCCGGTCACAACAGGATCGGAAAAAAGACGTTCTCCCCAGTTGCTTTTCATCAACAGCACACCGGCAATTCCGGCCGGAACAGACCCCAGAATAATCATCAGCATCAGATGCAGCTGGTCTTTTTTCAGAAATCCGAGCAGCAATTTGAAGTAAAAAATCACAATCGCAAAAAATGATCCGGCATGCATGAATACGCCGAGAGAAAATACCTTTTCCGGATCAAAGCCGAACAAATTTCCGACAACGACCAGGTGTCCGGAAGAACTCACAGGCAGAAATTCTGTAACGCCCTGTAATACAGCCATAAACAAAATCTGAAAAAATGAAGACATCAAGTTCTCCTCAATCAATCTTTATTTTCAACTCAGGCTCAGGGATCTGCGGTGATTTAACATCTTTTGCCTGCAGGATCAATTTATCCCCGCCTGACTTGACACTATTCCAAACTCTTTCAACAGATGATATACCGCTTTTGCGGGCTTCTGGATTCATCCAGCAATAAACAGCAATCGTACCAACAACGGCAACAAGTACAGCAAGGACCATTCCGACAATTATCCCGCAGCAGCAGCCTGAACCGGGCAACCCCATTTACGAAACCCCCAAGGTTAAATCAAAAGGTTTAATAACTAAATCCAATATCGGCAAACGCCATTTCGGAGACACACAAACGGCGTCGGAACGCAGAAATTTCGCAGGCTGCCATTTGCCGTTGCAGCGTTCACGCAAAAAGAAATTATCCTTGCGGTCCTGGCAAAGTTCAAGCAAATGTGAATTTGATTTCGTCTGTTCAGCAACCACAAGAAAAGCAAATCCGGGAAAATTCATCTGCAGCTGACTGCAATCAGCCAGAACAACGCATGTCGGTCCGGCATAAAAAATTTCCCAAACGGTCTTCTCGCGGGCACGGCTCGCCACCAGCTCAGACAGAGGAATTTCACGCTCAAGCGCCCGCAGGTCATCCAGATAAATCAAAGGAAGTTCATTGTCTGCCCGCGAAATAAGATCTTTTCCGGACTCGCGGCCTGAATCCGACAACACATACACCTTGCGGAGAATGTCATTTTCTTCTGAAGTCGGAGATTCTGCCCCGACACTCTCAAGATATTTCAAACGCGAAGTCATCAATCCGGTCAGGTTTGAAAGAGAAGGTATTGTCAAACCTCTGCTCTCACGCAAGGTGCGCCAATAGGTATTCTCCCCTTGGGCACTGCTGCCCAAACCATTCTGCAGAGCCGCACATATTTTCCGCCATTTCTCAGCGACAGCCGGCTCCGGCTGCAGCAGGCTTATAACAATTTCAAGCTGCTCTCCGGTAAAAAGGAACAATCCCTTCAACATCTGCGACAAGACATTGGTACTGACAAAAATTTTCTCTGCCATGACACTCTGATTTATTTTTTTCTGTCGCATACAGTGCCGGATTTCTTCTCCGAGCGTATTTGCCATCGGTGATTTTATCATGAATCGCCCTCTCCTTTATAGTCCCTTCTGAGTGATTTTCTCAAACAGAACACCCGATACTTGCAAATAATATAACCCTTTATAAAAATTATTCCAGTATTCCTTGCACTTTTTTTTGAAATCCTGCAAAACATGAGGTATTTTATATATGTGAAACATAAAATTTTCAACAAGCAGGAACAAAAGCACATGGAAAATCAGAATAACTTTTATTCAGTAAGTGATCTTGCGGCAAAACTGAACGTCCCGCGGACAACTATCAATGACTGGCTTAAAAAATTTGACCGCTATATCGACTTTGAAACCAGAGGCAGAAGAAAAGTTTATACAGAAGCGTCTCTGGATGTCCTCAAAATCATCAGCGCATCAAAAGATAAAGGACAGAGTATTGCTGAACTTGAAAAAGAACTTGCAGCAAAATGCGCCATCCGTCCGGAAATTTCCACAATTTCAGATGAGCCTGAAGAAAACACAGAAACACCCGTTTCTGAAAATGCAGACAATCTGCCTTCCATTCCCACGCCGGATATCATGCAGGCTCTGCAGCAGGCTTTTGAACGCTGCGGTCAGGATCTGGAAAAACACGCCCGCGCTCAGGATCATATCCGCCGCAGGGGATTTCTGCTGGTTTCCGTGCTGCTGGTTCTGCTCCTCGGAGCCGCCTGCGCCACGCTTCTGCTGCTCGGTCAGCTTCTGACGCTCAAAGAATCTTCAAAGACTCTGGAAAAACGTCTTGCTGCTTCAAAGGAGGAAACGCAACTTCTCCGCCAAAATACGCAGAAAGAATTTCAGCTGATGGCAGTTAAAGTGGAATCTGCCGGTATTTCCGGAGCCAAAGCCGTTGCCGCACTTCAGGAAAGATTGACCGCCCAGCGCAAACAGTTTGATACCGTTCTGAAAAAACTCGAACAAGCCGAACTGCGCAGAGAAAAAGAAATCCGCCGCCTGGAAAAAGCACTTTCCGTCAAAGAACAGGAAAACACAAATCTGAAAACCAACCTTGATGCCGCTGTCAAAATGATTGCAGCGGTAGAGAAAAAACTTGCCGATTCTCAGAACAAGCACAACATTCTTCAACAGAAAAACTCTGTTTTGACCCGCGAAAATGCGGCTTTGAAAAAACAGAATAAAACCCTTGAAAAGAAAATCGAAGAAAACACAAACACACAAGCCGCGCCCGTCCGGTCTGCAGAAATTAAGGAAAAACAAAAATGAACAACGATATACTCTATTGCTTTCACCTTGAAGATGATTCAGAATCCTTTGACCTTGCGCCCGAACTGCTTGCAGGACTTGAACTTGACTTCAGCAGTTTTGAAAACCGCGAAGACGGAACTTTTATCCACACGGTCTATTCTCTGACAAGAGAACTTGCCGAAGAAAATCTCAACCGTGTCAAAGAAAATCTCCCACTGTGGCTTGAATTCGGCGCAGAACTTGAAGCGGGAGAAATCTACGAACTCAACAAAGCCGAATGGGCCGAAGCATGGAAAAAATTCTTCAAGCCGCTTGAAATTTCAGACACCCTGATCGTGCGTCCGAGTTGGGAAACGGCGGAAACCAAACCGGGACAAGCCGTATTGACCATTGATCCGGGCATGAGTTTCGGTACCGGACAACATGCAACGACCTTCTATTGCCTTAAAGTCATTGACCGTCTCGCCGGAACTCCCGGTATTGAAAGCATGCTTGATGCCGGAAGCGGCTCAGGAATCCTGGCAATCGCAGCCGGTCTGCGCGGATACAAAAAGATAGACGCGTTTGACTTTGATCCGGATGCCGTGCGCGTTTCAAAAGAAAATATTGCAATGAATAATCTTGACAACATCGTCCCAGAAGTCGGCAATGCGGAAAACTATGCCGGCGATCCCGCAGGTTACGATCTTGTCTGCGCAAATATTCTCGGACACCTGCTCAAAGCGTACAGCAAAAATATCGTCACCTGGGTCAAACCCGGTAAGTATCTTGCACTTGCCGGAATCCTCAACGCTGAATTTGACGGCGTAAGCGAAGTTTTCACCGCTCTCGGCTTTGAAGAAATTGAAAGATTTTCCCTCAAAGAATGGACCAGTGGTCTCTTTAAGAAGATGTGATGCCGGGAAAAAGTTTTTAAAGAAGTAAAATATTAAATAACGAGATTTTCAATCTATGCAAACAATTACCCATAAAGTTGATTTCTGTGTTGTCGGCGGAGGACTTGCCGGTATGTGCGCCGCAATTACTGCCGCAAGACACGGCGTCAAAACCCTCATCATGCAGGAACGCCCCGTTTTCGGCGGCAATGCTTCAAGCGAGATCCGTATGTGGGTCTGCGGTGCGCCCGGATGTATGGAAACGGGTATCGTAGAAGAACTCCGACTTGAAAATCTCAACCGCAATCCCCATGTCAATTTTTCGATTTGGGACTCCATTCTCTTTGAAAAGGTACGCTTTCAGGAAAATCTTGACAGTCTGCTCAACTGCTCCTGTCAGAGTGTTGAAATGGAAGACAACTGTATCAAATCCGTCACCGGATGGCAGATGACGACTCAAACTTTTCATAAAGTTGAAGCAAAATATTTTGCCGACTGCTCCGGAGACAGTATTCTTGCGCCTCTATCGGGAGCAGAGTTCCGTATCGGCAGAGAGGATAAAAATGAATTCAGCGAATCCCTCGCCCATGACAACGCCGACAGACAGACTATGGGGATGAGCTGCCTTATTCAGGCAAGAGAGTATGATTCTCCCCGCAAATTTGTTCCGCCGCCGTGGGCAAATGTCTATACAGAAGAAGACATGGCGCACCGCGAACACCAGCTTGCGGGGCTTGAAAACTTCTGGTGGCTGGAACTCGGCGGCGATCAGGACTCCATCGCCGACAGTGAAACGCTCCGTGATGAACTGCTCAAAACCGCTTTCGGCATTTGGGACCACATCAAAAACCGCGGAGATCATCACGCTGACAACTGGGAGCTGGAATGGGTCGGTTTTCTTCCCGGCAAACGTGAGAGCCGTCGCTGTATCGGAGATCACATTCTCAATCAGAATGATATGATTTCTGGCGGCAAGTTTGCGGACACCGTCGCCTACGGCGGCTGGCCCGTTGACGATCATCATCCCGCAGGTTTCAACCACCGTGGCGCGCCCAACCGCAATATCATTCTTGACAGAATTTACGGTATTCCCCTGCGTTCTCTCTACTCAAAAAATGTCGGCAACCTTTTCTTTGCCGGAAGAAACATCAGTACGACCCATATCGGTTTGAGTTCCTGCCGGGTCATGGCGACCTGCGCTACGCTGGGACAGGCTGTCGGTGCCGCGGTCTGCACCGCCGTTGAAAACGGATACATTTCTCCGCGCGAAACCGCACAAAAACATATCAGAGAAGTTCAAAAAGTCCTGCTTGATGACGACTGTTACCTGCCCGGATTTGCCAGAGAAATTTCCTCAATCTGCCGCAATGCAAAGTTATCTGCAAGCAGCGGAGATCCGGAAGTCCTCCGCAATGGTATTGACCGGGAACTTGACGGAAATGAAAACTTCTGGCATTGTCAGGAAGGCAGTTCTGTTCAATATGATTTTGAAGAAGAGCAGGAATTTCACGAAGTCAGAATCGTTTTCAACTCCGATTTGTCACGTCCACACCTCAACATCCGCGCCCTCTATTTTCTCAATGACGACACGTTCTCTCCGCCCGAAACACTGCTTGAGG
>JAZQYS010000494.1:0-2280 GCA_045633645.1 Victivallaceae bacterium
CTTTGCCGGTGTTTACAAGACGGACAAGCCTTTTTATGACACTGATTTGACGGAGTATCTGACTCCGGGGAGAAAAGTTTCTGCGTGGAATATTTTCGGCTTGCGCGAACTTTATGAGCGTTTGCGGAAAGTTTTGCAGAAACACGGTAAAGATAAGGTTCTCTGGCTGCATGAGTGGGACCGTTATCATCCGGCTTATGCCAGTTTCGGCGATTTGATTTATCCGGGAGAAGAATTTATGCACCGTATCCGTGTCAACCGCCGTGTTTACGGAGAGGAGACGCCCCTGGAGCAGTGGCAGGTGGCCTATAATTCAGAAGTAAACGGAGCGGCAGTGCAGTTTCTGACGCAGTACCGTTATTTCCGTGAGCCGATCCACAACCTGAAAAAGAGTGTGGCGGAGAAAGTGGATTACGCCCGTGACTTGATGACGATGGTACTGCTGCATGATGTAAATATGTCCGATGTTTTCACCAAGCCCTGGCATGCGCTGTGGGATAAACTTGAGATGAAAAAGGCTCAATTTTACGGTTATTACACAGTTCCTGCGGTAAAAGTCACAACAAATAACTCTGCTGTTAAAACAGCGATGTACTGCTGGCAGGGAAAAAGCAAGGCCGTACTGATTGTTGGAAATACGACAAATCGTCCTCAGAAGTTCAAAATTGAAACGGGAAATCTTGATTTGTCCGGTAAAGCGTATGATCTTTTCAACAAAAAAGCTGTTGATTTGAAAAAGACTTTCACCTTCCGCGATTTTGATTTTCTGGTATTGGAAGTAGAAATTCAGGGAAAAAACGTAAAAAAATAAATATTTCTTCAAAAGAACGCTTGCAAAAACGTAAAATGGAGATATATTATAAAAACAGAAAACGAGATTGAATCAAATTTTCTGAAGTGTTTGAAGTTTTTGCCGACGTGGCGGAATTGGCAGACGCGCACGGTTCAGGTCCGTGTGCCGCAAGGCTTAAGGGTTCGACTCCCTTCGTCGGTACCATTTCACGGAAGTGGTACATGAAGACTTTAAAACGATAAGCGGGTATGGCATATCGGCTGTGCACCAGCCTTCCAAGCTGGTTAGAGGGGTTCGACCCCCCTTACCCGCTCCATTTGGTGGGATTCCCGAGTGGCTAAAGGGGGCAGACTGTAAATCTGCTGGCACTGCCTTCGATGGTTCGAATCCATCTCCCACCACCATTTTTAACCTCAGAACGGCAACAATCGTTGCCGTTTTTTACCATATACGCTTTCAATTCCCGAAAGTTGAATTATATTAAGTCAAATCAGTCAGTCGGGAGTAAATCATGGGAAAGCGCAAAATGGATTCCGATCTTCACCGTATCAAATTAGAAACAGGAACCGTCTATCAAACCAGTAAAGGCGGTAATTATTATTTCCGTTACCAAGTTCAAGGTGAACGCAAATGTGTCAGCTTGAAAACGGCAAATCAGGAAGAAGCTATCCGTAAGGCAAAAGAATTATTGCCGACAGTCCAGGCTACCAATCTTGAAGTTATCGCTACTCACGTTAAGGTTGCCAGAAAACTGGCTGCTAAGACACGCGCTTTACCGGTAACGCAAATATGGGAAACTTATTCAAATCACCCTCAACGTGCATTGCCGGCAACGGTCAGAGAGCAGCTTTCCTACGAAGCCACGCTTGCAGAATTTTTGAGATTCCTTGAAAACAAAGTAACGCACTTTGCTCAAATTACCGAAACGCACGTGATAAAATTTGCTGATTATCTGCGAACAACTCAAATTTCCGTTTCCACTCACAATCGGAAAATCGTCCGTTTGCGAAAAATCTTTACCACGTTGCAGGAGTACCGCGAAGATGGTAATCCTTTTGCTTTAAAAGTTTTGCTGCGCAAAGAACGGGAAGAGCAGGATACCGCTGTCCGGCGTATTGCTTTTACCAGAGAGCAGGAAGAACAAATTCGTGCTGTTTTGGATGATCCCCAATACCGCATTCTTAATAAAACAGAACTCAAGGTGGTTTTCTATATCGGTATGTTTACTGGGCAGAGACTCAAAGATTGTGTACTGTTGCAATGGCAGAATGTGGATATGGAACATCATAAGATTTTTGTAAAGCAATTTAAAACAGGCAAAGAAGTCTCTATTCCCATTGCTCCGCTGCTTTATCAGGTTCTGCTTGAAGCTCAAGAACGTAAGGTAGATGCCTATGTTAATCCCAAAGTTGCGGCACGTTACAAACAAACTGATAAAAGAGGTAAGAGTATTGGCGATGGACTGGTCAATATCGACACGATGCGGG
>JAZQYS010000495.1:0-1948 GCA_045633645.1 Victivallaceae bacterium
CGGTTGCAGCCTTGGCTTCAACAACCAAAGCTTTCTTATCAACAGCAGAAGCAACATGTTCTATTTTAAAAGAGGTTCTGGGTATCATGATTACTGCACAATGAAACTCCCAGGAATTTTTCAGGGTTTCAGGATTGTTGAAATCATAGCGCAAACCGATGCTACGCCCGGAACCCAAGAGCGTAAAACTCCAAACGCTGATAATAAAAAGCGCTGATAATTTCATTTTTTCTCTCCCGAATATTTACGATAACGCGCCATAATATTCACAACATAAGCCCGGGTTGCAGCAATCTTTATCCGCGGAACAACATTTCCATTCAAGCGTTCAGGTTTCCATCTGTCAGCCCGGGTCGCCCCCGCATTGTATTGAACAAGCGCAAGTGGAATCTGATCGCGATACTTTTCCCAACGCTTGAGAGCACGGGCAAGATACCAGGTCCCGATTTCAAGATTCAAGTCAACATCACACAAGGCGGCATGGGAAGGAACCTTTTTTCCGTGAGCTTTTGCCCAATCGGCAACCGCCCCCTTCAAATGCACCTGCATCAGCCCGACTTCGCCTTTTTTTCCGATGGCATCTCTCTTGAAACGGCTTTCCTGAAAAATCACCGCCCGGACAAGCTGGGGATCAATTCCCCGTTGCCGGGAAATTTTTTGTATATTCTTCCAATATTTGCTGTCATCCACAAAAATTCCATTGCGGTGTATTACCCAAGCGGTAAAAAAGATACCGGCGAGAACAACCAGCACACCTGTTGCCAGCACAATGCAATTCTGCAAAGAAACTTTTCCGGGATGACTCAAGGTTTAAAATCCTTTTTGATGCAACATCAAACGATTTGCATGCTTTTCAAGATAAGCAGAAATCTGCTTCCCGAGTTGTTCAGGGATAACAGCGTTGACCAGATAGTCAGATTTTTCAATACGTTTTTTGATGCAGCCGACAACTTGTTCTCCCAACTCCGGAGCCTGATTGAACAGCAGAGCAGATCCCATCATGATATACATGGGGAAACGCGCGGCAAACATTTTGACGCCTTCAATTGAACCGCAGACAAAACGGCTCTGAAAAGCCAGATTGCGCTGTTCTTTTCCGGAAAAGTTAAAACTCATCCAAACCTGAACAGGGTCTTCTACGGCACCGGCGGCATTTTTTATGGTATTGATAAAAGCAACTTTGACGGCCTCACCTGCCGGTATTTTTTTCAAAACGCTGCTCAAAGCCTCCGCATTACCGCGTTTTCCTTTCAAGTAACGGACAACGGAACCTTTTTCTCCGGAAACAAGAATTCCGGGGGCAAGTTCTGCAATTTCAGCAGATTTTTCGCCATGCTCTTTTGCGCTCACACGAAAAACAGTCTGTCCTTTGATTGTCAATTTGCGGTACTGAAGCTCTGCTTTTTTGAAAACATTTTCCAAATCCGCAGGCTTGTTCAAAAAAAACAAACCGACACGCTGACCGAATCCGTCAACAAAAAACCAAACAGTTTTCAAATCTGTCAGCTGCACACCGCTTTTTTCTTCGTATTTCTGACGCCGTGCAGAGTATTCCGGCTGATTCAATATTTCCTGAACAGCGGGATTACGGAGCAATGCTGCGACATTGATTTCAGCAGCAACAACAGCAGAGTCCGGCATGTATTTCTTTACCGTTGTCTCCATAGCAGAGACAACGGCAACAACGGCAAATAAAACGATGGCAGCAAGACAGTTTTTCATTTATTACTCCTTGACGGCGGCAGCCGGAGCTTCCGCTTTTTTCGGCAGTTTGATTTCAATATGAAGTTCACGCAGCTGTTTGATGGTCACTTCGCTGGGAGCATTCATCATCAGGTCTTCTGCCTGCTGATTGAACGGGAACGCAATAACCTCACGGATGTTGGGTTCATCAGCCAGCAGCATCACCATACGGTCAACACCGGGAGCAATACCGCCGTGCGGAGGA
>JAZQYS010000496.1:0-4651 GCA_045633645.1 Victivallaceae bacterium
GTCGTCGGTCAATTCGATGTCTCCCAATTGGCGATAAGCGTCACAGATGGCGCGGTAGGAAAAGACCTGCGGCGTTTGGATCCGCCAGAGGTTTTCGCGCGGAACGCTTTCGGTAATGTCATTTGCTGAATCTGTACGGCAGACGGAGTCAATCATCTTTTCGGCGGCAATAGCTCCGCAGTTTTCTGTCTGTACTGTATTAACCAGATCAAGCAGAAGTTTTCCGCCGGCAAGCGGACGCGCCGCATCGTGAATTGCGGCAATCTGTGTGTCGGAGGGCAGGGCGGCAAGTCCGTTTTTGACCGATTCTGTACGGCAGGAACCGCCGTAAACAAGTTTTACTTCTGTTTGCGGAAGAAAATTTTCTATCTGTTCTTTGAAAGAATCCGCTTGTCCTTGAGGAATGACCAGAATCAAACTGTCCTTTGCGGCAAAGGGAGAAAAGTTTTTGATACTGTGGAGAAAGACAGGCAATCCGTTCAGATTTTCAAACAGTTTGTTTTTTTGACCGTAACGGCTGGAACTGCCGCCTGCGACGATAATAATACCCAGTCCGGGAATGGTTTTCATTGTCAGTTGCTCCATTGTATCAGCAGTTTTTCTGCCTCTTTATCGCCGCCGGATGCGGCTTGTTTTAAAAGTTTACTGCCGGTGGAGATATTTTTTTTGACTCCGTAACCGGTTAAAAATGCAATCGCTACTTGCCGCAGGGCTTCGGGACTGCCGTTTTTTGCGGCTTTTTGATACCAGTAGACTGCGCCCGCAGGGTCTTCGGGAATTCCGATAGCCAGACGGTAACAGTCGCCTGCTCTGAACTGCGCGCCCGGCTCGTTCAAGCGTGCGCCGCGCATATACCAGTTAAAGGCTTTTTCCGGGGAGGGCTCGACGCCGTAGCCGTAACGGAAACAATCGCCTGTTTCAGCAAAAGCGGGCGGATATCCTTTTTCTGCAGAAGCTTTAAAAAGTTTGAATGCCTGCGCAAGATCTGCTGAAATATAAAAGCCTGATTTGAGATGTCCCGCCAGAGCAAACATGCCTTCGGCATTGCCTTTTTCAGCGGCTTGACGGTAAAGTTCTATTGCCTGTACCGGATTGGCTTTTCTGTCAAAGCCGTGTTCCAGAAGTTTTCCGTAACGGACCATGGCAGCGGGGTGTTTGTGTCGGGCGGCTGTTTCCAGCAAATCGGCGGCGCGTTTACGGTCGGATGAACCGCCGATACCGTTTTGCAGAACGCTTGCCAGAAGAAGAAGTGTTTCCGGCTGCGGCTTGTTTGCTTTTGCTGCTTTTTCAAGAGAAGTTCTGATTTCAAACGCGTTGGAGTTGAGATTTTTTGTGTCTTTCAGGAGCAGGACGGCAAGAGTGTGGCATATTTCAGGAGAGTTGTTTTTGCTTCTGAGCAGTGCCAGAGCCTTTTCGGGTTCCGCCTGAATGCCGGGAACTTTTACTTTCCCAGCCTGTTCGTCCGGAGTTCCGGAGTGAAGCATTTGTGCATAACGGATAATTGCCGGATACAGATTTTGTTCTGCGGCTTTTTTGTACCATGTGAAAGCGGCGATTTGGCTGCGGCTGCCGCCCCAACCGTGTTCAAGACAGACAGCCAGGTTGTACTGGGCCTGAGCGTTTCCGTTTTTTGCTGCTTTTCTGTACCAGTAGACGGCAAGAGCCGGATTTATTTTTCTGTTTTTGCCGAAAAAAAAGGCGTCCGCCAGCAGAAGTTGACTGCGGGCATTGCCGCTCCGGGCGGAGTTGAGCAAAGGATCAGAAGACAACTGCTCCTCTGCCGGAAGTATGCCCGGCAGCAGGAGCAGAAAAATCAGTATGGTATGAAAGACTTTCAAGTTCAGTTCTGGGAAAGTTTTTCCAGTTCAGCTTCAAGTTTTTCAATGCGCGCTTTGAGTTTTTCAACTTTGGAGGGCAGGGCAAGACGTCCCATAAATTCGCGCTGGGTTTCGGCGGGAGAACCGACGACAACGGAACCTGCGGGCAGGCTCTTGATAACACTGCTGGTTCCGGCAATCTGACAGCCGTCACCGATGGTGATGTGTCCGTTGATACCGGCTTTTCCGGCGAGGATGACGCCTCTGCCGATTTCCACGCTTCCGGCGATGGCGCACTGGGCAACCAGAATGGAGCTTTCACCGATGACGACGTTGTGGGCAACCTGAACGAGGTTGTCAATTTTGACGTTGCTCTTGATCCAGGTCTTGCTGAAACGGGCGCGGTCAATCGTGGTGTTTGCACCGATTTCCACATCGTCGTCAATCTGGACGTATCCGGTCTGGGGAACCTTGACAAGTCCCTGAGGTCCGGGGATGAATCCGAAACCGTCGCCGCCGATGACAACGCCGGGATGGATGATACATTTGCGTCCGACGGTACAGCGGAACATGATGGTTACGTTGGGATAAAGGAGCGTGCCGGCTCCGACTTTGGCATCGTGTCCGATGTAGCATCCTGCACCGATGACTGCACCGTCGCCGATAACTGCACCGTCTTCAATAACAGCATTGGCGTTGATGGAAACGCCCTGTCCGATAACGGCATTGGGGGAAACAACCGCGCTGGGATGGATTCCGACGGGCCAAACGGGCGGTTCTTCTGCGAACATGGCAACGACGACACTGAAAGCGTAATCAACGTTTTCGCAAACAATCAGTGTGCGGTCTTCTGCGGATGCTTTGGCAAGATCGGCACAGACGAGAATGATTCCTGCGGCGGTTTCAGAAAGCTGTTTTTCGTAACGCTTGTTGCCGACGAAACTCAAATCGGTGCTTTTTGCTTCACGGATTCCGGAGACTCCGGTAATTGTACGTTCGGGATCGCCGACGATTTGACCTTTGACGATTTCAGCGATTTTGGCGGCATTGAGAGTTAAATTTTTCATTTCGTTCTGTCTCCGTTTTCAGGTGTTTGCGATTGCGTCCGGGTACGGTTGAGTGTACGGATGACGGAATCGGTTAGGTTGTTTCTTTCAGGATAATACAGCACTGTCGGCTGGTCGTTCATCGTTCTGCCGGAGGAGTCCAGAACAAAATCATATCCTTCGGCAACGGCGCGTTTGCGGATCTCTGCGCGGATTTCTTTGAGGATCTCTGCGCGTTTGACTGTTTCCATGCGGCGCATATCGCGGGAACGCTCCTGAACAAAAAGTTTAATTTCCGCTTCTTTGGCGCGGACGGCTTTGAGTTTCTCATCAACGAGCCGTTCCGCTTTCTGCTTTTCTGCCGGAGAAAGGGCGATATTGAGCGCATTTCCCCGGGCAGATTGCACTTCCTGTTTGAGCTGATTCAACTCAACAGAGAGTCTTTCAACATATTTCCGGTATGCCGCAGCCTGCTGTTTGATGGTGTCTTCGGCAATCCGGCTTTTGTAAAATTCACGGAAGATTTTTTCCAGATCGACAACAGCAATTTTTGCAGCAGCACAGTCAGAAATGGCAAATGCCGCTGCAAAGAGCAGAAACAGAAAAAACTTCCGGAATTTGCTGTACACTTAAAGGTACCTCAGTTTGCGGTGTAGTTGGGCGCATCCTTGGTGATGACGACATCGTGGGGATGAGCTTCACGCAGACCGGAGGCGGTGACGCGGACCATCTTGGCATTCTGCTGCAGTTCGGGGATGGTGCGGGTTCCGCAGTAGCCCAGGCTGTAACGCAGTCCGCCGACGAACTGGTGGATCACGCCGCGGACGGGGCCGCGGAAGGGAACCATTGCTTCGATACCCTGGGGAACCAGACGGGAATCGTCATCAACATCATCCTGTCCGTAACGTTCACGGCTTCCGGCGTTGTCCTTCATGGCGCCGAGACTGCCCATGCCGCGGTAGGCGACATAGCTTCTGCCCTGATGGAGAACCACATCTCCGTTACATTCGCTGGTTCCGGCAAGAACGCTGCCCATCATCACGCTGGAGGCTCCGGCGGCGATGGCTTTTGCGATATCTCCGGACTGCTTGATACCGCCGTCGGCGATCACAGGAACATCGGAGGGAACAGCATTGGCAGCGGCGTAAATGGCGGAAACCTGCGGAACTCCGACACCTGCGACAACGCGTGTTGTGCAGATGGAACCGGGGCCGATACCGACTTTGATACCATCGGCGCCGGCATCGGCGAGAGCCTTGGCGGCTTCGGCGGTGGCGATGTTTCCGGCAACGATATCAACTTTGTCGCCGTAGGTTTTCTTGAAGAGGGCGACGGTTTCAATCACGCCCTTGCTGTCGCCGTGGGCGGTGTCAATGACCATGACGTCAACACCGGCGCGAACCAGAGCTTCGGCGCGGGCTTCGTCATAGGGACCGACAGCAGCGGCGGCACGCAGACGGTGCTGGGCGTCGCGGTTGTAATCAGGTTCATCATGTTCGATGAGGGTGCGGACGTCAAGGAAACTGAAAAGTCCTTTGAGGCAGCCGTTTTTATCAATCATCGGCAGTTTGCCGACTTTGTTTTCAATCATGATACGGTAGGCGTCCTGCATGGTGACGCCGCAGGAGGCTGTGACAGGGTTGCCCGTCATGACGTCGCCGATACGGGTGTTGTAATCGGTCAGGAATTTGATGTCTCTGCTGGTGATGATACCGACCAGTTTGCCGTCCTCTTCGACGATGGGGAAACCGGAGAAGGAGTATTTGAGTTTCTTCTTTTCAGCGAGCA
>JAZQYS010000497.1:0-2990 GCA_045633645.1 Victivallaceae bacterium
GTCCGAGCTGTTCACCTTCAAAGCTGAACCAGGAACCGCGTTTTTCAAGCAGTCCCAGATTGGTGGCAACGTCAAGGATGGAACCGACTTTGGAAATACCTTCGTTGTACATGATATCAAATTCAGCCACTTTGAACGGGGGCGCCATCTTGTTCTTGATGACTTTGACCCGGGCGCGGTTGCCGAGGATATCTTCACCGTTCTTGATGACAGAGGTCTTGCGGATATCCATACGGATTGAGGCGTAGAATTTCAGCGCATTACCGCCGGGGGTGGTTTCGGGATTGCCGTACATCACACCGATCTTTTCACGGATCTGGTTGGTGAAAATAACGCAAGTGCGGCTGCGGCTGGCGGCGCCGGTGATTTTACGCAGAGCCTGTGACATCAGACGCGCCTGAAGTCCCACATGGGAGTCACCCATCTGTCCCTCAATTTCAGCGCGGGGAACAAGTGCCGCAACGGAGTCAATCACCAATACGTCAATGGCGTTACTGCGGACGAGCGTATCCACGATGTTGAGCGCATCTTCTCCGCAGTCGGGCTGGGAAATGAGCAGATTGTCAATATCCACACCGATCTTTGCGGCATAGCCGGGGTCGATGGCGTGTTCAGCGTCAACAATAGCGCATTTGCCGCCCTTTGCCTGGGCATTGGCAATCACATGCAGACACAAGGTGGTCTTTCCGCTGGATTCAGGTCCGAAGATTTCAATGATTCTTCCGGCGGGCAGTCCGCCGATACCCAGAGCAAGATCCAATGCCAGACTGCCGGTGCTGATAACCGGAACGTCCACCGTTGCAGCGGTTTCGCCCAGTCGCATGATGGAGCCTTTACCGAACTCCTTTTCAATCTGACTGATGGCAATCTGAAGACTTTTATCTTTATCAAATACGGGCATATCTTTTTCAGCCATAGTAATTTTTCCTTCGTGTTAAATATCAAGATCTTTGACGTTTGCGGCGTGCTTCTCGATGTATTCGCGGCGCGGATCAACGCAGTCACCCATGAGCAGGGTAAAAATCTGATCTGCCTGAATCGCATCTTCGAGCGTCACTTTGATCATGGAACGGGTTTCGGGGTCCATGGTGGTCTCCCACAACTGGGTGGCGTTCATTTCACCGAGACCTTTGTACCGCTGGATACGCAGTCCGCCGCCGTTCTGTCCGCTCTTTCTGATGGCGGTAAAGAGTTCCGCCAGACTGTTCACCGGCTGCTTGGCACTCTTTTCGCTGTCGGAGAAAGAGACATTGTAAAGCATTTCTTTTCCGCTGAAAATCTGTCCGGCAGTCAAGCCGGCATTTTTGACATCGGCAATGACTTTGGCGCATTCATTTGCCTCAAAAATGGAAACCGTATCAATACGGCGGCGAACTTCAGCACGGCGTTCCTGCGCTTCGGCTTCGTTGGCGGCCTGTTCCGGATCGGGCAGAACTTTCCGCAGACGCTCTTCGGCAGCAGAGGCAAGTTCAGCAAGCTCTTCAGCAGAGTAGCAGAACGTTGAGAAAGTCGTTCCGTCAGCTTCACGGACAGAAATGTAATTTGTCGGACAACTGCCGTCCTCTTTGATGGCATTGAAATAAGCGTCCACATCAATACCCTCACGTCTCAAACCGTTGGCAACGGCGGCGGCGCGGTTGTAAAGCGCAATCAACTCTTTGACTTCATCAAGAGTCAGCTCTCTGCCGTCGGAGGTCGTTGCATGGAGATCTTCCATACCCAGTTCAATCAGCAGACGGTTGAGCTGATCTTCGGTATCAATGTAACGGCTGTAAGTCTTGCCTTTGCTGACTTTGAACAGCGGCGGTTTGGCGATGTAGACGTAACCGGCTTCAATCAGCGGTTTCATCTGACGGAAGAAGAATGTCAACAGCAGCGTTCTGATGTGCGAGCCGTCGACGTCAGCATCGGTCATGATGACAACGCGGTGGTAACGGGCTTTGGAAATATCAAATTCGTCACCGTATCCGCAGCCGACAGCATAGATCAGAGACTGGATTTCTTTGTTATCCAGAATCCGGTCAAGGCGGACCTTTTCAACGTTGAGCAATTTACCGCGGATAGGCAGAATCGCCTGAATGCGGTTGTCACGTCCGGACTTGGCAGAACCGCCGGCGGAGTCACCCTCAACGATGTAAAGTTCGGTTTTGGAGGGATCTCTGTCGGAGCAGTCAGCAAGTTTACCGGGCAGTCCGATACCTTCAAGCGCACCTTTTCTGCGGACGGTTTCTTTGGCTTTTCTTGCAGCTTCACGGGCCCTTGCCGCCACCATGGCCTGGCCTCCGATTTCTTTGGCAATTACCGGATTTTCTTCAAGATAAGCACCCAGCTCATCATTGATAACCGATTCCACGATACCGCGAACTTCGGAGTTGCCGAGTTTGGTCTTGGTCTGTCCCTCAAACTGGGGATCGGGAACCTTGACGCTGATAACCGCCGCCACACCTTCACGGACGTCGTTACCGGTTAAGGTAATGTCGTTCTTGAGCATGGTTTTGGTGTAGTTATTGATGGTACGGGTCAATGCCGCCTGGAAACCGGTCAGGTGAGTTCCGCCTTCAACGGTGTTGATATTGTTGGTGTAAGAGTGGATGTTTTCAGAAGTACCGTCATTGTACTGCATGGCAACTTCCACATCAATACCGTCTTTTTCGCGGTGGAAATAGATCACTTCAGGGTTAATGATCTTTTTGTTGGCATTGAGCATGGAAACGAACTCGCGGATACCTCCGGCGTAGTGGAACGTCTCGGACTTGGGTGCGCCGGTTTCGGGATTCACACGTTCATCAGCCAGCGTGATTTTGATACCGCTGTTGAGGAAAGCAAGTTCCCGGAGACGTTTTGCCAGAATATCCCAGACGTAGATGGTGTCGGGGAAAATCGTGCCGTCGGGTTTGAAAGAAACCTTGGTTCCGCGTTTTGAGGTGGGTCCCAGCGTCTGAAGCGGCTGAACAGTTTTGCCGCGTTCAAATCCGATTCTGTACGCCTGC
>JAZQYS010000498.1:0-1048 GCA_045633645.1 Victivallaceae bacterium
GGATTTTTTGCAGGAGAATTGAACAGACTGGTTTCCCGTCCTCCTGAAAATAAAGTGCGGAATCTGCTCTTTGCGGTTTTTACCCAGGTACGTTTTCAGAGTGCCATTGCCCCGGAATCCGCTGTTTCCGTTGCCGTGGATGCGGCAAAGAAATTCCGTGCTGACAAATTTGTCAACGCCGTTCTGCGCCGTTTTATCGCTGAAAGAATGCCCATTTCCACCGCCGCCTGCGATATTCTGCCGCCTGCGGTTTATTCCCGTTGGAAAAAGCGGTATTCTCACCAGGAACTTCAAACCCTTGCTGAACTTTTTATTTCCGAGCCGCCTTTTTCTTTCAGGATGGAAAAGGGAACTTCTGAAGTTGATTTTCCCTGCCGCTTGTTGAGTGAAAATGCGCTGTTTAAATTCTATTCCTCCGAGCCTGCGGATGTCCTCAGTTCCCGCGCTCTTGCTGAGGGAAAAATTTATATTCAGGATCCCGCCACAGGTTATGCACCGTCACTTCCGGACTACTCATCCGTCAAAAATGCCCTTGATCTTTGTGCTGCGCCCGGGGGAAAATCCCTGATGATTTCTGAAAATTTGCCAAGTGACGGAAAATTGACGGCGTTTGACCGTTCAAAATCCCGTCAGATTTTAACCCGTAAAAATTTTGAAAAAAGAGGCTTGACACACAAGATTCTTTCAGGAAATCTTGAAGAACTTTCAGGCAGCTTTGATCTTGTTCTGGCTGACGTTCCCTGCTCCAATACCGGCGTATTCCGCCACCGTCCCGATGCCCTCTGGAGATTTTCAGAGAAAGATTTGATTTCTGTTGTCAAACTTCAGCGCGATATTCTTGAACACGCCGCCCGCCTCACCGCTCCCGGCGGACAGCTTGTTTACAGCACCTGCAGTCTCGAACCCGAAGAAAATTCCCTCATGGCAGAGTATTTTATTGCCCGTCACCCTGAGTTCTCTCTCCTGACCGGTCAAACCCTTCTCCCCTCTGCTTCCGCCGACGGCGCCTCCGCTTTTATCTTCCGCCGTTCTTTGTAAAGGGCTGAGG
>JAZQYS010000499.1:0-4117 GCA_045633645.1 Victivallaceae bacterium
GAGGGCGGGGATAATGCCTTCGTAACGTGAGAGCATGAAGAAAGCTTTGACGGCTTCTTCGTCGCTGGCGGTGACATAGTTGACGCGTCCGAGGTCATGCCAAAAGGCGTGTTCGGGACCGACAGCCTGATAGTCAAGCCCGCTGGCGATGGAGTGAACGGGAGCGGCTTCGCCCTGTTCGTCAGTAAGAACATAGGAATCAAAACCGTGGAGGGTGCCTTTTTTGCCGTAATTGATGGTAGCGGCGTGCTGACCGAAACCGGAACCTTTGCCGAGGGGTTCAACGCCGTAAAGATCGACGGGATCGTTGAGATAGGCGCAGAAGGAGCCGACGGAGTTGGAGCCGCCGCCGACGCAGGCGCAGACGGCATCGGGGAGATGACCGGTCATATCAAGGAACTGCTGACGGGATTCTTCACCGATGCAAACCTGGAAATCGCGGACCATGAGGGGGAAGGGATGGGGACCTGCGGCAGTACCGATACAATAGATGGAGTCCTTGTAGTTTCTGGCATAAGATTCAAATGCGGAGTCAACGGCTTCTTTGAGGGTTTTCTGTCCGAAAGAAACGGCGATGACTTTGGCGCCGAGAATTTTCATGCGGGTAACATTGGGAGCCTGCTTGGCGATATCGACTTCACCCATGTGGATTTCACATTCCAGACCGAAATAGGCGGCGGCGGTGGCGAGGGCGACACCGTGCTGACCGGCACCGGTTTCGGCGATGATGCGTTTTTTGCCCATGTATTTGGCGAGGAGACCTTCACCCATGCAGTGATTGAGCTTGTGAGCGCCGGTGTGATTGAGGTCTTCGCGTTTGAGATAAATCTGACAGTTGCCGAGCTTGCGGGAAAGCCTGTCGCAGTGATAGACAGGGGTGGGTCTGCCCTGGAATTCGCGGCGGATGCGGCGCAGTTCGTTGATGAAATAAGCGGACTGACAGATGGACTGGTAAGCCTGATTGATTTCTTCAAAGGCCTCTTTGAGTTCGGGAGTCAAGTGCGCTCCGCCGTAGGGACCGAAATGTCCGACAGGCGTGGGGTAGTCGCGGAAGTAACGGGAAAAATCCATTTTTATCACCATAGTTTAGTTGTTATTATACTATTTTCTAAATAAAATACCATCTTTTTGCCTTTTTTTCAAGTTGTTTTTCTTCTATTTGACAACAATTCCGATGTGTGTTATATTATGTTATACTCAGAAAAAAAGACAACTCAAAACAAAAGGGAGGTTTTGTCAATGAAATGCAAAGCTGCATTGCTTCTGGTGCTGGGGCTTCTTTCAATGCACGCCGCAGAACCGGGGCTGTTGTTCCATGCGGGATTTGATTCCTATGTTGTGGACGCCGATTTTGCCAAGGGGAATAAAAAAGGCAGCGGACTGGCTGAAAAGGATTTGCAGCTGCGTATGTTCCCCGGACCCCGTAATAAGGGCAACAGCCTTGCACTGGGGAAAGTTGAACGGGTGCGTTACAAAGCCGATAAAAACATTGATCCGCGCAAGGGAACGGTTTCATTCTGGATGGCGCCGGTCAACTGGGATTTTTCGGGCAGAGATATTCTGACGATTTTCAATTTTTCTGACAAAGAACGCAGTATCCGTGTGTTCAAACATTCCTGGGGTCCCTATGTGATCGGACAGTATCAGTGGAGACATCCGGTTGAGAAAAAAATCTTCTCGCGCCAGGTTCAGGTGATGGTCAATCCCAAAGAGTGGCAGAAGGGGCAGTGGCATCATATTGCCGTCAGCTGGGATCAGGATATGATGCAGCTTTTTATTGACGGTGTGCTTATTCCCGAACCTCCCCGCAGCGGTACGCCCCGCTTCTGGGAGAATAAACCCGCTCCGCCGGATTATCCGGTTTCAAGAAAGAAATTCCCCGGAAAATTGCAGCCGCTTATGCCCAATTCATGGATTTATCTCGGCGATGTTTTCGGAATCAAAAAAGTTTCTGAAACACTGAGAACTGCTGTTGACGAAGTCAAAATCTATGACCGTCCTCTGAGCGCAAATGAAATGAGAAAAGAGTATGAACGTGTCATGCCGCCGGAACCCGCAAAAAATCAGGTTCCGCACCTGGTGACAGTTCCCAAGGGCAAAACGCCGAGTACGGTTCTGCTGCTCCGTCCGATGAGTCAGCCGACCAATAAAATCAATGCATCCGCCAAACTCCGTCATGACGGAAAGAAACTTTATCTGTCTTACTTTGCGGATTTCCCCTGCAAGGTGAAAAAATATACCAAACGCGATGCCAATCTCTGGGAGGATGACTCCTTTGAACTGCATCTGGTTTCTCCTGCAAAAGAACGCTTCCAGTTTATTATCAACGGAAACGGTGCAATTCTTGATGCGAAAAACCGATCGAATAAATGGAATCCTGAAGGCGTGAAAGCCCGCACGAAACTTGAAAAAAATTCATGGCGTGCCGATTTGGAAATTCCTCTTTCTGTTCTGGGAAAACTTGAAGGTCTGTGGCTGGCGGACTTTACTGTTGCCCAGCGTGTCGGCAATAAAACCAATTATTACCGCTGGAGCGATATTGTTTTTGACAACAGCTTCACCGCAACCGGCAATCTGCGTTTCCTCAAAACGGCGGATTTTGTTGCGCCTGTCATCAATCCCGGACTTGATTCCGGAAAACTTGATCTGGATGCCGCCGCTGCCCAAGGTGTGAAAGTTTCTGCAAAATATACGCCCGCAGGATTGAGTGCCGTGGTTTATCCCGGCAGTGTCCAAAAGTGGAAAACACAGCTTCCTGCGGGCAAACTCCGCCTGCAGATTGATGCGGTCAAGGGAAAAAATCTGCTGTACCGCTACTATGCTGACTGCTATGTGGATTATCCGCTTGAAGTTGAATTCAATACTGTCAGCAAGGCAAAAAAAATTGATTTGTTCCTTAATTTGAGCAATGCCGGCGGTGAATTTCTCAGTAAAGTTCTGCCCAAAGGTGTCAAAGGAACGGCTCAGTTGCTTTCTCCAGAGGGAAAAGTTCTTTCAAAGAGCGCGTTTTCAGTGAAAGAAGTCAAAGCTCAGGTTGCGCTGCCTTTGCCTGACAAATTCGGCAAGGGAACACATACGCTGCGGGTAACTGTCGGAAGTTTCACACGTGATATTGATTTCCGCCTGCCGGATATGACGCCTTATAAAAAACGCCTCGGCGTAGACCACACCGTTCCCGCCCCCTGGCATCCGGTGAAGGCTCTCGGTAAAAACCGTTATGCGGTGCTGAACAGAGTCTTTACCTTTGACGGTGTTTCTCCGCTGCCGGCAAGCATTACCGTCAAGGGAGAAGAACTTTTCACCGCCCGTCCGGAATTTTCTTTTGGCGGAAAAAAGGTCAACTGGAAAAAATTCCGTGTGACCCGTACCGAACCGGACTGCATTTACTTTGCCGCCGAGGGTATGCTTCCTGAAGGAAAACTCAACTTCAAGGGCGAACTTTGGTTTGACGGTATGTATAAGATGGATCTTTCTCTTGACGTGCCGCGTGCGGAAACATTCTTCTTCAACGCTGCTGTTAAAAAGGATTTCGGACGCTACGTCCTTGATCCCTATATGCTTGAATGGAAAAACAACCGTATCACCGTCGATGTCCGCGGATTCAATACCAATGAAAAACGGGCAGCCGGATTCATGTGGCTCACCGGTTACGAAAAAGGTTTCTGTTTCTGGAACAAGAGCAACGCCAACTGGGTCAATACGCCGGGACGTCCCTCTTTTGACATCCGCCGCACTGATAAAAATGTTTCCATGCTTGTCCGTATCATTGACAAAAAGGTGAAACTGCCGCGCGTTGCAGATTATACTTTTGTCATTCAGCCCACGCCGCCGCGGGTTCCCAAAAAGAACCACAGAAGATTCAACTTCTGCAGTTACGGAGCGAATAAAGAAATTTACCGCGACTTCGGAGTGCTTCCCGGACGTACACCGACCAGTCCTGTGATGGTTCGTCCCAAGTGGCCTGAAAAGTTTGATCAGATGTATCGCGGAAAGAACATCAAAGTTTTGATTTACACCATGCCCGGACACCTCAATACCTGGGAACCGGATATGGATCTCTGGGATAAAAACGACCGTAATCTTCCGGGAATCACCCATAGCGGTGTTGAATTCGGCA
>JAZQYS010000500.1:0-1588 GCA_045633645.1 Victivallaceae bacterium
CCCGCAGAACAGCACTGTTTTCCACAATGTATTCTGTGATCTTTTCATTGGAAATAGAATGAAAGTAGTTGAAGATCAACAGTTCTTCCGGGTGCAATTCTGATATATCCTTGCTCATCGTTTCAGAAAAATCTGTAAAACAGTCAAGCAAAGTGTTGCGTCCGGAGGGCTGACGGGGCAGCATCCATTCCATTGTCATAGCTTTGCGGGCAATATCACTGCGTAATGCGGTGTTTTTGTTCCACCATTCCTGCCAGGCGGCATCATAAATTCGTGTTACATAATGGGATATGATTGCCGTCCGGTCCTGAATGATTTCATCATCATTTGCCCTGCCGCACATACAGGTCAGGAAATTTGCCACAAAATCCATCTGACTGGCATTTAACGGGGCTCCGCAAGTATCAAAATAATTCAGAACCTGATTGTTATTGAGGTCGATTTCAATAAACTGTCCGCCGAAAATCCGTGTCAACATCAGATAGGAGGCTCCTTCTTCAATGATGACAACTTTTTTGTAGAACCCGAAAGTTTGTAACAACTCGCCCAGCGTATTGACTGATTTACCGGAACCGGATTGTCCGAAACTTGCTGCGTGTTGCGGTGTCTCTCCGAAAAATCCGTTGAGGCAGACAATATTCCGGTGATCGCCGTGAAACAATGCCTGAAAATCATCTTCACACCCAAGAAATGTGCTGTTGAACGGAATCATCGCCGCAAAGGAACGGTGAAGCGTAAACAACGGATCCCATTTCTTGTAGTAGAGATTTCCCGGCAGAGTTTTCAGGAATTGTGCTTCCGTTTGTACCGTCAAATCAAACAGCATAAAACTGCACTGCAAATTGGCGGCAACGATCCGGAGTTTTTCAGTATCCTGCTGCAACTTCTCCAGATCCCGGTTCCAGATGTGAATGAGATATTCAGCCTCAAACGGCACATCTTCTCCCGCTCCCATCCGGTAGATCATCTTGCCGAAGGCATCCACCTCCGAACGGTAGGCAATGGCACTTGGATCTGCTTCCAAATCCCGTTGGGCAGCTGCCTGACGGGCTTCCAGTTTTTCAATGGTCTTGGTTTTATTCAGTGGACGCATATTGACGGTAACGGAAAAGTTTCCGGCGTCCCCGTCAAGCATCACATTACCGTAGAACGGAGTAAGATCAAAGGATGGCAGCTGTTTCAAAGTCAGAATGTTGTGATACATCCCATCCCCGTACATTCCATACCCCCGCTCCGTAACGGTTTGAGCGTTGCGGTCAATGCCGGAGTGATCCACAGCGGAATATTCATTCTGATAGATTTCGGCAAAGTTGGGAGTAAAGAGTTTTTCAAAGTCCACGGAATCCGAAGTAATGGATTTGTTGACCGAAGAGAAAAACTCTTCAAAAAGTTCCAATGCCGTCAGTTTTTCCACCGGAAAGGTGAACGCACTTTTCAGCAGCAGGAACTCGGATTCAAAACAGCCGGTTACTTTTTCTGTAAAAGCATCGATAGCCTTTTCAGAATTCACATCCAATGCTCCGGAAATAAATTCCTTTGCCGGTCTTGAAAGATACAAGGTCAGATATTCCCGCCGCAACTCGTGATT
>JAZQYS010000501.1:0-4284 GCA_045633645.1 Victivallaceae bacterium
CTTTGTTTTTCAAATAAAGCTCTTTGCAGAGAATTGGAAAAAAATGTCCTTGAGTTCCACCGCCGGACCGAAATGAAAAACGGCAAAGCTTATCTGATGCTTGACCTCAATGACATAGCGTACAATATCTGCCGCTGTCCGGAATGCAATGCGTTGCAGGAAAAATACAAATCTCCCGGAGCGCCGTTTTTTGTCTGCCTCTTTAACCTTTGCAGAAAGTATCCGGAAACAGAATTTCTGACTCTTGCTTACCAGCGCAGTCTCACCCAGGTACCGCCGCAGGGACTTTCAGGAAAAATCAAAAATCTGACAGTAATTTTTGCGCCGATCAATGGTGATTATGCAGGAACGCTTCAGAAACAGAATAAAAGAGATTATAACGATCTGAAAAATTGGCGGCACATTGCCAATGAAATCTGGGTGTGGTATTATCCGAACACCTATTCTTCCCGGAGCAACGATGCTGTAATCATGCCGCCTGTCGGAAATATCGAACGTCTGGCTGATGATATCCGCGCCATGCATGCTCTCGGTGTGGACGGCACTTATTTTGAACATGATTCCGGCGGTATTCATTACGGCGCGAATCTTTCAGAAATGCAGTCATTTGTGATGTATAAACTTTTTGAAAACAGCAAGCGTGATGTCTGGAAAATTGCCGGAGATTTCGCTCTTCACTACTACGGCAAAGCTGCACCGGAAGTCATCCGTTTTGCCCGCGAACTGGAAGAAGGACGCAAATCAGCCGTTAAACACGGCATCTGCTGGTATTACAATATGCAGAACTATGATTATCTGACTGAAAAAAACTTGCTTGCCTGGGATGCTCTGTTGAAAAAAGCGGCAAAGAAAGTTTCGGGAGAAGAGGCTTTCAGACTCAATCAGCTGCGGCTCGGATTGGACTGCGCCATTATTCAGAAGTTATGGGATAAAAAGCAGGATGCTCTTCTGAAAGAGTGTGCCGACCGTTTGAAATCAACTGCCGCCGGATTGAAACAGAGAAACCGTCCCCGGGCGGAACAATTGTCGCACAGACTTGACACCTGGCTGAAAAAGATGTTTTCCCGCGGCAGAGAAAAGCCGTTGCCGGAGGAATTAGCAAAACTGCCGTCAGGCAGTGTTGTCACTGTACTGCCGCTTGAACGGGGCAATGCAAAATATAATGCAAATGATCCTGAGGCACACCGGGGATTTGCCAAGGTTGAACCTTGGACCGGAAAATTTCTTGCCATCGGCACTTATGATCAGGCAGGTAAAAAGTACGGTCCGGGCCGCCGGATTTTCCAGAAAGAAATCAAAGCAGGAAAATATGTTCTGTATAAAATCGCAGATAATATCGTTTTGACACCTTCGATGATTTTGTGGGCGGGACAGTGGAATTTACATCTGCCTATCGGACAATATTGCCGTCATGACGACTTGCAGTCCCTGACCCGCAAGTGGACACTTTATGTGTCATTGAAATTCACAAAAGACAAAGTTTACCTTGACAGGGGCTTTCTTGTTGACAGTAAATCCGGAACCGACAAAAGTATTGCACCGTGATTTTCAGCGATTTATGGTTAGTTTTGGGGGAAGAGGAAAAACTTTTTTCTTCCTCTTCCCCCGATTCCATTCCCCCTTATCGGAAACAGTGCGGGGAAAAATCAGCGGGACATTTTCCAGGGGACAAAAATATCAATTGTTCCTGCGGCATAACTATCTATTTCATAGGGATCATAGATAAAGTGAATTCCTTTGCCGTCCAGATAAAAGTTTTCTGTCATAAACGGCATGAACACGTCTCCGGTTTCTTTCACGCGTTCTTCAAAAGTCTTCTTGAAATGCAGGGAAATGGCAACTTTCCACAAGTTTTCAAGCTGCTTTTTTTCGCGGGGAGAACGGTACAGATCAGCAAGTTTCAAGATTTTGCCTTTTTTTAAAGTTCCAACCGTGGTTTGCGAGTTGCCATGGGCACCGCCGGTATAACTCCATTCAAAAATCTTGAAACTGACATAGTCTTTTGAAGAATAAACAACGTTATACCTGCCTTCGCTTTCCCACTTAAAATACGGATACTCTGACAATTTTGCCGCCCGAGGAGTCTGCTGCATTTCACGAACTTCAGAGATAAAAATTTTCCCGATTTGCGAAATGTTTTTGCAGCGGTCCTCACAAACACCGTTAAAAAAAACAAATCCGCAGGCACACAATGCATAAAAAGTTTTGTTCATAAACATCCTCTTGTTCAGTTGAATTTAATCAATGTTCACAATATACCGCAGAACCCCTGACATAACACGTCATACATTTAAATCAAACCGTTGACTATTTAAAAAAAGAGGTTATATTTATAATCGGCGTCACCCTGCAAAAAAGGAAAATACTCTTTATGAAAAAAATCATTGTTTTGATATTGCTTTCAAGTTTTGCGGCAATTCTTTCAGGCTGCCGCAGTTTTTATACGGTTTCACTTTCAAAAAAAGCGGAAGGGGGAATCTATTGTACAGAAAAATCCACGAAACAGGTTCTCCGTTTTCCAACGATGAATTATCTGATTGCGGGCAACCGTTATTACTATGCCTCTGCAGGCAGAATGCCCGGAAGTAAAAGTAAAGCCGGAGCCGTTGCAGTTCTGGGAAAAATCCACATGCCGCATTGTGATTTGGGTGTTCTGCAAAGCGTTTCTGTTGAAGGTATAACGCCATGTCACCTGACGTTGTCTTGCGATGAAAACTTTTTGTATACGGCAAATTATTCATCCGGAGATATCTCGGAATTCCGCCTTGAAAACGGAAAAATCACAGGTTCTCCGCGCTTGATAAAACATACCGGCAAAAGCATTACCAAACGTCAGAAGTCTCCCCATCCGCACTTTGTCGGATTTTCTCCTGATGGCAAACAGCTCTTTGTAAGCGATCTGGGAACTGATGAAATTTTTATTTACAACTATCTTCCCGATAAGGGACTTCAACTGCCCTGTGTTGAAAAATTGAAACTTCCCGCTGGTGCCGGACCGCGTCATCTGGTCTTTTCTCCATGCGGAAAAATTCTCTACACCGCCAATGAATTGAACTCAACAGCAAGCAGTTTTGTCAAAATCAACGGCAAATGGCAGATTTTCAAAACAATATCAACTCTTCCTGCCGGAACAAGACAGCGCAATTCTCCGGGCGCAATCAAAATAACAGATGACGGAAAATTTTTCTTTATCTCCAACCGGGGACACAACTCCATCGCCTTTTTTGAAACAACGGGAAACGGAAATTTTCAACTGCTTGAAGCGGTCCCATCCCCCGGCAATTTTCCGAGCGATATCCTGCTCATTGACAACGAAAAACGCCTGGCAGTCAGTCATTTAAAATCAGGAACAGTTCACTTTTTCAAACTGGATAAAACCAATAAAAAAGTAACTCCCGAACAGCATTTTATCACCGTTCCGCAGGCAATCGCTCTGTGCCAATAGAACCCGGCACACGAAAAAAATCACTGATTTAACTTGAAAAACGCTCAACTTCTCCTATATATGTCAACAAGGAGGAGACGTTTTGTATGTTTTTTACAGATAAGCTCAATAAAGCATTGACGCTGTTCACGGCGTTACTGCTCACCGTAATATTCTGGATGGTGCTGCATCTGCCGGAAATCAATTTGCTCTGGATCACGTTCACCATTTTAACTTCGGCAATGCTGTTTGATGTTCCGGATCATAAAAAACGTTTCATCATTGCTCTTGTCATGTCTGTATATGCAGGAACTGCGCAATTTTTAACGGGAATAACATGGCAAACACCTTTTTTAAGAATCGTATTGCAAGGTTTGTTTGCTTATTTTACTCTCATGACTCTGCCCGACCGGCAGGGCGCAAGCATCGTTCTTTTAACAGGATACCTTGCCTGTTTTGCTCCGGGCGGAACAACAGCGGCCTTGTTCCGCTGTATTGATTTCGGAATATCTGCCATTTTTATTTTGCTTGCAACAAGTCTCAACGGTATTATCCGAATCACACCACCTGGAAAAAATCTTTTCTCAACGCCCTGTCCTGCTGCTGAAGCATTTGTCATCACAACAGAACTTAGCGCCGGCGCAATTTGTTCTCAATTTCTGAATTTTTCCCAGGGTACCTGGATTATGATGACTGTTATGTTTATTCAAATGTCAGCCAATGCACGGCATCCGGTAAGAGAACTTGCGCTGCAGCGGATATTTGCAATTCCGGCGGGAATTCTGCTCGCCGGCTTATATCTCGGGACATTCTGCAGTTTGGATTACCGCTTTGTCTACCTGCTTCCATTTGCCGGGACA
>JAZQYS010000502.1:0-16335 GCA_045633645.1 Victivallaceae bacterium
ACGTTTCGGCAAAAGCGGAGTATTTGTTGAGGGGAGGAATTTGCCTTTGGGGAGAGTTTGTTTCTTCCGCCGTCTCCCCGCAGAGCAAGACGGCGTGAGACCAAAGCCAACGTTTCGGCAAAAGCGGAGTATTTGTTGAGAGTGTTGATTTTGCTTTTGAGGAATGCCGTCATGCTCGCAGCATAGCCTGATGGTAAATTTTTGCACAAAAGTTCTGAATAGCCGCTGTGGTTTGCTGTGTCCAATCGGGCGGCGCTTGATAGGAATACTATGAATACTATGAGTACCGGGAATGCTGTGTTTTCTTTGGCCCGCCGTGGATGAGAACCGGCTTTGTCTGCGATTTTAAAGGTCTTATTTGGCGGCGCACCATTTTATAGTATTCTCAGTATCAACTGCGCCGCCCCCACGGTTTTGGCAGGAAACTTGGGGTATCAAAAACTTGTGCCTGGCCTCCCCACAGTTAAGACCTTCCCCCGGGAAAGGTACATGTAACAGTGTATGACAGTATATAACAGTTTTCTGTATTTTCTGTCAAGACATTGTATTTACGGAATTGATGATTTTTCACAAAATCAGACTTATCTTTTTTATATTTAACATGTTACGATAAAACAAAAGCATTTGCGGCAAAAAAATTTTTGACACTGTTGTTGACAAATCTGCAAACAGTCACATATATTAAAGAGTACAAATATAACACGGGGTAAAAGATTGCAGTGGAAAATTTTTTAGACAGAGAAGTTTCCTGCTCCTTGCCGGAACAGATTGCCGGGATCATCCGTCAGCGGATTCAAAGCGGAGTATATGTACCAGGCAGAAAAATTGATTCCATCCGCAAACTGGCGGCATCGTTGCAAGTTTCAACGGTCACAGTGAGCCGGGCACTGGAAATCCTTGAAAAAACGGAAACAGTTTTCCGTTTGCGTGGAAAGGGTGTGTTTGTCTCTGAAAAGTTGAAATCCAAAGAGCGTCCGCTGAGCGCCTGTTTTGCGTTTCCGAAATTGGCTGTCGGGGATATCCGTGATTCAGAGGGAAAGGCTCTTACAAATGAGTTTTACCGCGGATTGCTGCAGGGAGCAATGGAAGAAAATATCAAATTGCAATTTTCTTATTTCACATCAGAACCGACTCCGGAAGAATTTCAGCGGCAGTTGAAAGAAATTGAAAATTATGACTTTATCATATTTGCCGGTTTGCAATTCCGTCAGCTTATGGAAAAAATTGCCCTGAAAATGCCGACTTTCTGTGTGAAAGGAACAAATAGGGATTCTTTTCCGGCGGGAGTGCATATTTCCGACTATGACCGTCCGGATGCACGGGAAAAACTCTTTCAGCTTTTTCTTGACAGCGGAGCCAACAGTGCAGCGGCATTGACTTCAGGAGTTAAAATATCCGCACGGGCTGAAGATTTTTTGCGCCGCGTTGCTGAAACAGGAAAAAAGACGCCAGATGACGGTAACTGGATTTTTCCCTCTTTTGACTGGACATTTGATTATGATGCCGCCCTGTCACGGTTGAAAAAATATCTGACAAAAGAGAAGCCTGAGTTTCTTTTTTGCAATTCAACAACTTTATTGTCACTGGTTTATGAAGCGGCATATTCTCTGAAACTCGAGATCGGCAAGGATATCATGGTTGCCGGAATCATTTCAGGAGTTACTGTGGAAACACTTTTTCCGCGATATACTTATTTAAAAATTCCCCGATATGAGCAGGGCGTGGATGTTATGCGCGCAGCTTCTGCTTGTATCCGCCTGGGTATACCGGTCAATTTGCCGGTGCATAAAGTACGCCTGGTAACAGGACAATCTGTTAATTTGAAGAAAAACGAAAATAACTTTAAACAATAAAATCAACAAATGGAGAAAAAAATGGCTCAAAAAACTTATTCTGATGAATCGGTCAACACCCCAATCTTTCAGCCTTTTTTGAAAGAAAAACTGCGCACCTCCTTTACTCTCATTGAATTATTGGTTGTAATTGCCATTATAGCCATTCTTGCGGCAATGCTTATGCCGGCATTAAGTTCTGCGCGGGAACGTGCAAGTTCAACGAACTGTGTCAGTAATCTGAAGCAATTGTATATGGCTGCACACAGTTATTGCGACAGTTTTGATACCAGAAGAGTTCCGCACGGTACAAATTTTACTATACTTGATCATGAAACGACCAGTAACAATGTTTTCAATGTTTTGCTGATTATGACCGGATTTATTCCGCCTGCAAAAGGTTTTCAAGCTTCAGACAAGCAGCCGATGGGGACACCGAATATGCTGATGTGCCGTTCCTACAAGGGCAAGCGCGGCTGGGGAAACAACAAGGCCACCGATTACGGGATCAATGATTATCTTGCCGGGATGAGCGCTTCTGATTTTCTGCCCAAAGAAGAATTGAAATATCCGGAAAGAACCATGTATTTCGGAGAAGGCTCCAATGTGGTGATGAGTGTTGTGCATGACTGGGACGCTGCATTGATGCAAAGACATAACAAATCTGCAAGTTTCGTCTTTCTCTCCGGCAATGTCAAAACATTGACCCGCAATCAGATTCCCTTCTGGTACAACAGCAGTATCGGAACATCTTCCCAAGCGGCAAATACCTGGTTCTGGAGATACAAACTTTACTCCGGCTATCCGAATAAATGGAAAGATTGGAGCTATTGACATTAACTTTTAAAAATTCAGGAAAATAAAACATGAAAACAATAATCAGCGTTATTCTGCTGGCATTTTGCGCCGTCTGTTTCGGGGCAAAACCCACATTTTACTGCAACTTTGACGATACTGTCACTCCGGTTGTTGCCGCCGGAAAAAAGACTTCAAAACTGGAACATGCGCCGGAATTCCGCAAGGGTCTCAAAGGCAAAGCCCTGCTGATTGGTATGGATGAGAAAAAAATCCGTCACGGCGTCTCTTATCCGCATGAAAAAAATCTGAACTGGAAGCAGGGTACGATTTCGTTCTGGGTCAATCCGGTCAACTGGAACGGCACGGATACCGGATTTTTCGCCATGTTTTTTTCAGCATGGGCAGGTGAAAACAATTTCTACATCTACAAGTATCTCGTCGGCGAATTTCTTTACTTCATGCGCGGAGAACGGGGCTTCTGGCTGTTTTCGATGTTCCGGCAGGGCGAGTGGAAAGCCGGAGAATGGCACCACGTTGTCTGCACCTGGGATCCCGTTCAGTTGTCCATTTTCATTGACGGAGAGTTGGCAACAGAGCGCAGAATCAGTTTTCCGCTGAAAAATATGAGTCCGAAAACCGATTTCATCATCGGAGAAAACAAAAAGACGATGAAATTAAAAAACAAGGGACGTTTGAGCCTGATTGACGAATTCAAAATTTTTGACCGCCTCCTCACCCGGCAGGAAATCAGATCTCTCTATATGCAGGATAAACCCGCAGGCATCATCCCCAAAGGACTTGTAACCGTTCCTTACGGAAAAAATTCTTTTACGGCTTCATGTTTTACCGACCGTTCAACCGATGAATATGCCATCAAGCAGAATTCATACACCCTGTCTTTTGACGATAAATATTTGCATGTTTCTCTGAAAAACGCAGCAGCAGATGCTCAGGCGGAATTGACTTCTCCTGCCGGTAAAAAGCATATTTTCAAGCTGAAAAACGGCAAAGCGGCGATTGCATTGCAGCCGTTGGGCTTGAAAGCAGGTGTCAAAGGATGGCTTTTTAATCTGGTTGCGGACAATGCTGATTTGCGCGGCGGTTTGCGTTTGCAGCTTGATCGTGCCATGCCGTCAGTGACTCTTACGCCGCCGTATGATCTTGCGCGTAATGTTGTAGACTTCAAAGTCACCAGAACGCGGGGATTCAACCTGATTTTTGACCGGGATACAACTTTCAATTACGGATTCAGACGCCTTAAAACGAAATTGGAGAGCCCCTATCTGCTGCAACAGGATAATATGCCCGACTGGCTCAAGATAGGTCTGATTCTTGAAAAGGACGGAAAAGAATACTTCCGGAGCAATACAAGTGTCCGCAAGAATCAGCCGCTGGCGGTCAAATTTCTGTATACAAAAATCAAAGAACGGCAGCTTTTTGTCGCTTTTCACGGTAAGACTTCAGGCTGTGCCGTGGCGGATTTCTGCGACTTGAAAGGTAAAGTTCTGCAATCTGAAAAGGTGAAAATTCCGGAAGGGAAAACCTATTACGATCTGCTGTTTCCCGTCAAACTCAAAAGCGGAGACTACCTGATTAAAATTTCACACTTGGGTAAAGACGGCAGAAAAACGTTTATCTGGGATCAGGAACTGCGTGTTCCGCCGGAAAAAGATCCTCTTATTGCGCCCTATACCGATCCTCAAAAGGATCAGCTGCCTCCCGGCGGATGGACTCCCGTCGCTGCAGACAACAACTCCGTTAAAATCTGGGGCAGAACGCTGCGTCTGGATAAAGGGTTGATTTTTTCTTCTCTGATCTCTCAGGGAAAAGAACTCCTTGCTGAACCTGATACGCTCAGCATCAACGGTAAAAGACTTTTCCCCCGTTCAGTTTCCGTGAAAAAAGTACGTGCCGATATCCTTGAAGCGGAATTTGAAAAAAGTGTGGATTACATTACAGTCAAAGCGCAGATAAAACTTAAAATCACCTTTGACGGTTACGCCAAAATCTCCTTGAAATTGCGTCCTGTCAAACCATTGAAAGTAAGAGAGTTGTCTTATATTCTCCCCATGAAAAACGAAAGCGTGAAACTGGTTCGGGACAGTCAGTCTGTCAGCAACATCGCCGGACTTGCAGGCAAAGAGTTTGCCGCATCACTGCAGCCAATTTCTGCGATATGGGTCGGAAACTACTACACCGGAATTAACTTTACTGCTGAAAATCTGAAAAACTGGCATTACCGCACCAAGCGGCATGTTGAGATGAAAAGAGATGCAAAATCAGCGAATGTGCGTTTTCTCTTTGCCTCTGCGCCGTTTACCTTTTCAAAGGAGCGTGAATTTGTCTTCGGTCTGACGGTGACACCGGTCAAGCCGCTGAACAGAAAACTGCTGCGCCAGCGCGATAAAAAAGACTGGCAGCTGTACGAACCCTGGAAACACTTCAATTATCTGCATCCGGAAAATATCAAAACAGAAGTTCCTTTCCGCAACATGCAGAACTTTTACAGCCAGCACCGGATGTTCCCTGTCCTGTTTTTCTATACCGCTTACAACTTTACCGGACCGTTCTCACCTTTCTGGACCTGGTATGAAGAAGATTGGCGTCAGATCAAACACAACCGCAATTACGGTACCTGGACCGGAACCAAACCCCATGCCTATTGCGAAGGCTGCATCAACGGAGCTGATTACCGGAACTTCCGCCTGAACAATCTCAACGATTTTCTGACCAGAAAAAACAATCCGCTGCTGATTCCCGGAACAAAAAATCTTTACTTTGATGCGCCGTGGGAGGAATCCTGTTACAACACCAAACACGGTTGTACTTTGTGGAAAGACTCCCTCGGCGTCTTGAGAACGCATATTCTGGTTGATGTTTTCAGGGATAAGGCTCTTAATATCTGGCGTATGATCAAGCGTGTCAGCCCGGAATCTCTGGTAACTTATCATGCGGAATGGGGTAAATTCATGCCTTACCAGGGCTTTTCAGACTGCCTGTACGGCGGCGAAGGGCAGGAAAATGAAGTTGCGGCAAAAGGCGGTTACTATGACATTTTGACGCCGGCAGCATTCAATGCGACTTTCTCGCCTTATATCTGGGGTACAAAAACCAGTCTGATCCCGCAGCTTTCCCGCGGACTTCAGCTGCATTATCCCGTCAAGTACCGTTCCTGGGATCCGAAAAAGCCTGTCTGGAAAAAAGCTATTCTTCATTATATCGGTCTGGCGGCAGTCCACGATGCGGATCTCATGGACCGCACGCCCTGGAGTTTCCTCTGGTGGAAGGCTCAGGATGAACTCGGCTGGAATGAAAAGACTGTCTTCCATCCCTATTATGCCGATGCTCCCGCGCTGAAAATCCGTCCTGTTTCAGAACGGATTGTTGCTTCGGCTTATACCAACTCCGGACGATTGATGCTGGTGGTTCTCAACGACACTGACAAAAAGCAGGAAATCAAAATCGATCTTGATTTGAAAAAACTCAAGGTCAAATCCGGTCTTACCGGACACGATGCCTTTGAACCTGCTTTGAAATGGACTCTCGGCAAAACCTGGAAAGCCGTTCTGCCTCCGCGCGGAGTCCGTCTGATTGTGTTCAAATAACCATTATCCCGCCCGGAGTAAAAATAACATCCTGCTCCGGGCGGGACAAATAATTTCCCTGACGGGATTATTGAACACAGCAGCGTATCAATTATTACAATCAGTGCAAGACGGCAATATTAAACCGCATTTCTGATACAGTTCTTCAATGCACGATGATTTATATTTCATGTATCCGTCTATATCATCGGGAAACAGCAGGGCGGCTTTTTCTTTTACCATGCTGTACTTTTCAACCGCCCCGGAATTACTCCTGAGAAACTCTCTGAATGTAATATGACGGTACAATTCTTCTGAGTATTCCGGACACACATACAAATGGTGCGTCATCAAATGCGGCTTTCCCGTATATTTGAAAGCCTCTCTATCCTTGATGCCAAGATTCCCTTCATGGATATATCCGATTGCTTTCAAACCGTCAACTGCCGCAGTAAATGCAGAGTAATCATTGATAATTACATCAATATCTATACATGGCTTGGCGGACATTCCTTCAACAGAGGTACTTCCGACATGTTCAATACCGATGATTAAATCGCCGATGGCTTCTTCAATTTCACTTTTTATTTTTTCAAAAGCTGCTTGCCATGCCGCATCATACGGCAGTACAACAATCTTTTTTGTTTTCATACCACTCCTGCAGAACAATACCAAGAAGAAATGTGGAATAATTCCGTAAAAATCAGGAAGAATATCAAGTAATTTTGACATTATTCCGAAACAATGACGTCACAAGAGCTGTTCTCCGACAAAACAAATTTTTCCTCTGAAATTTTTGTATTGAACTTTCATACATTTTCCCCGGCAATGTCCATCAAATTGCTGTTATTATCAACTGTATTCAATCCCTGCCCGGAAATGCCGTAGGCTTGGGGGATGGTGTCGTTTTGGAAGACGGCGAGGTATTTGAGCATGTTGGGAGCGAGTTTTCCGGAAAGCATTTCATCTAAAGTCATCCACTTGACGTTGCCCTCAACGGAACCGGTCAGTTCGCCGGAAAAGGTGCTGGTTTTGAAAAGGAAGACAAAATACTGCGATTGTTTTACCGGATTATACCACTGAATATATCCGCAATTCTGCAAGTTGGAAATGTGCAATCCTGTTTCTTCCTGAACTTCACGGATCACCGAAGCCACAACCGTTTCCCCCGGTTCAACGTGTCCGCCGGGGAAAGTCAATCCCGACCACGGATTCGACGGCTTGGGAAGTCTTTCCTGCACCAGAACCCGCCCCCGGGCATCGGTGATCATACACATATTGCAAAGTTCAGTTTCCATTTTCATCGACCGTTCAAAACCTCTGTTATTTCGCAGTTTGAAGAATGAAGTCGGCAATATCGCCGCTGATTTTGACACGAACACCCATCAGTCCGTGTTTGCTCTTGTAACTCTTGTGTTGGCTGAAAGGCACAGTCTTGTTTCGGGTGACAGCATTATAAAAAGTCATCAACAGATCATTGGAAATACAGGTATCCAGCTGTCCGGTGATCAGGAGAACGGAAGTGTTTTTCAACTTTGCAGCAGCATTGGGGAAAGAATAGGTGGCGGCATTCCCGGCAAGATCGTTGTACACGGCTTCAAAGCCATCGGTTTTCAGCACTTCAAGTCCGTTGTCAATGAGGAAAGTCCGCATTTCGGACTTGGTCATTTGTTTTGTCATGGTTCCGATATCGCAGGGAGCCAGCAGGACGATCCCCTTTACGCCGGGAGTTTGAGCGGCGGCATTGAGTGCGGTATTGCCGCCCATGCTGTGTCCGACCAGATAAACAAAATCGGCATTTGTGCGGTATTTTTTGGTAAATTCAGCAGTTTTCACGTGCTTGATCAGCCCGGCGGCATCCTGAATACAGTTGGTAATGGAGTATTTGCCCTGACTGCCCCATGCACCGCGATGGTGGACGATCAGCACCACGCAGCCGGAGCGGCACAAGGCTTGAGCGATATCGTCAAACCGGGCAAATCCCGCAAATCCGTGAAAAAACATGACACAGGGACGGTTTGCGCCGAAAGACTGATCCGGTTTCAGAATCTGTCCGTAAATCTCCGCACCATGACTTTTGAAAACAAGGGCATCGTAATCGGCAATCCCCTCCGGATTGCAGTTGATTTCATCCCGGCAAAGATTTTCAGTTTTCAAGAGCGGCTTATTACATACGCATCCTGAAAAAATGACAATAGCGGCCAATGCCGCCAAAAGAATGTAAAAGTTTTTTCTCATAAATCAATCCTCGTGTGTTTTATCGTACAAAATTTATTTTTACCTCTGAAGTGGAGACCAGAACCGCTTGCCGTAATCATAAACATATTACAAAGGTCAGTTTCTATAAATTGCCTTAACTGTATTAACTTGTTTTTATTCGCTAATATGTTAGCAAAATATATTACACGATAAAAATTTTTCTCAATATTGTTTCACTGGTTTATTAGAGATTTTTTCCCGAATCAGTTCCAAAATGTTAATGATTTCTTCATTATTTTCTGAAGTTTGCAGAAAGATTATATATTGTGCAATATTAGACACCACATTGGCATAACCATCAGTAGATGTCCATTCGATATTTGCATCAAGTCGTTTTAACAGTATTCCTAAATATTTTTTTGCAGTAATTTTATCACCGCCACAAAATATAAGAAAGCTTGCCGATAAAATACAAATAAACTTTTGTTCTTCAGCATTAAACGCATCTGAAACCTGAAATAAAACAGCACTCAACGATCTACAATATTGCTTATTTTGGTCTTGAAACATGTTTTGAAAATTAACATTTGCTTGCTTTGATGCTTCTGCCAATCCATTAAATTGTTGACTTGTAGTTTCCTTGATAGACTCAAGACCATTATTAATAGTATCTTGTAAAGTGTTTTGAACAGTTTTTATATCATCAAGCCCAGCTTTTATGTTCTGAGAAAATGTGGCAAATACATTTTGGACTTCTGCTTTTTCAACTTTATCGCGTAAAGAAACTAAAATTTCATCAATTTGTTTTTGTTGCTTATCAAAAGAACGATGCTGAAACCAATATGCCAAAAGAGGAATTATTCCTCCAAAAAATGTAATTACGGTTAACATATTTGCAAATTGAGCATTGAATAATTCGGCTACATTTTCACACTTCAGTATTCCCGCCGTTGCAATTGGTTGTTTCAACATAAACCACCATGAAATGACCGTCGGAATAGAAAAGATTGCAAAACTTGCCAAATAAATCCAACCTGATATCTTGAAGAAATGTCGTTTTTTAATAAATTCAACTTCCAGGCTTAATTTGGTTAATTCCTGACATTTATTATTATTTTGAGTTGTTTGATTTTCCATATTCTCTCCCCCAAATTATACTATTAAATGTTCCCGATGTCTTGGTAACAGTTCCTTCGACGGTAAAATTTTATCAGCATTGCGATCCTCTTGCCGTACAACCATTGATTTTTGCGCAAAATCCAGTTGCGCGGCAAGATTATTGTTTATCCTATTCACATATTTCTGTAACGAAAGTCTGAATGTTATCCAAAATATTTTTTGCTTCAAATAATTGCTTTTGGTACTTTTCATTATCTGCGCAGGTTATTAAAAAGTTCGTAAAATATTTTTCTGCAGATTGCAAATCTAATTTCATTTGATAATTTATCAAACCTAAACAGAAATATAATTGTTTTTTATCTGGTTCTTTTTCCAAAACATCTTGTATGAAAATCTCTATATCTAATAATTGACCTTGCGCAAGTTCCCCGGCGAAGGCCTTTTTGTAGAAACGCTGGGCATAATTTAAATTACCTTTATAAGCGTGCAGAAAGGCAAGACTATATTTCCAACATGGATCATTAATTTTCGAACATTTTCTTATTTCTCGTATTGCTGAATCTATTTGTCGCCTGTTATGAAAAAGACAAATGGCTTTTAATAATAGTCTAGCGTATGTAGGAGTGGTAAAAGTATTCGCCTTATCCAAAAGAGTCTCCGTACTTACGAGTTTTGAACTAATATGGTATTTTTTCCATTCACAATATTCTTTATGAGCCAAAGCGTCGTACAAGGATGCCAACGAAATACGGACATGTTCTTTTAACTTTTTAAGTTGAGGAATATTATTGGAGAAATTGACACCCTCCCACAAATCAAGTAAGTTTTTTTCTGCTAGCTCAATATTTCCTTCTAACGATATAATTTGTGTAACAAAAAATTTTGCTGCTAAATGCATCCATTTTGCGGTAACTTCAAAACAAAGATATTCATTATTACAATCTACGTTTATATTAAGAGGCATTAATTGCCCCATATTATGCGCTAATATTGCGGAAAACTCTCCTGGAATTGGAGGATGTATTATCGTCGAATGAAGTCTTAATACACGACATTCTTTATCTGAAATTTTCCTTTTTTTACATGTCCCCAAAGTAACATTTTCGCATTACTTTTTTTGCAAAAATTTATTGCAGCCTCTTGGTCTACAATTTTCTTGGCAAGAGGAAGAGGAACCGAAATAATTTGGAGATTGCCATCACTAACAGCATTGTCACGCATTATTTGCATAAAATCATTTTCAATTGTATTTTTATCGTTATCATTCTCCGGAATGATAGCAATTAAAATCCCCGCTTTCCCTTTTTTTGCATTCGGAATTTTTGTTGTCATCCTCCATGTAAAAAATAAAACGACTAAGAATAATAGAATTATGCCCCATTGCCATGGTGCCAATTTGAGTAATTCAAATTTAGTGAAAAATGTTACCAACCCTACAAAAACAACTATCAATAATATGGCAAGCGTTGATTTGCGTTCCCATTGTTTTTCTAAAAAAACTATAAAATCAGTCCAATTCATCAATAAACTCCTAATCATTCTCTCTATCAAATACAATATTCTGAGCAGCACACATAGAATGCTTTACAAGCGTAATAAAATTTTTTCTTCCATGCAAAGTTCAGTTTCCAATTTCAGAAAGACCAATCTGTTTGAGGTACTCGTAAGTGTTGTCATAAAATTCCGGAAGACGGGTAGCGTCGTCAGGATTACCTTCAGGAACACAGATCACCATGCCTTGACGGGCTCGGGTGAGCAGGACACGATAAGCGTTGATTTGGTATGCCTTACGTTCTTCGGAACGAATGTTGTGCCACTTATTTCCGGTAAATGAGAAGTTTTGCCATGTATTATTTTTTCTGCGTAAGTCACCATCCCAAACAAGGCAAGTCCAGTCCAATTCCAAGCCTTGAACATCAAATTCTGAGGCTGCATCTTCAAGGAAGAGAGAAGAACGAATATCTGTAATATCATCTAAGAACCAATGGACGGTATCCGGCTTGCAACGAACATCAATTGCTAATGGGCGTAAACGCTGAGCTTGTGACGAAACTACCATGCCGTAACGTTCAGTTCCACGTTTTTGTTTGCGTAACCATTCCTTTGCTGTATTCAGGTCTCTTGTGATCACGATAGGATATTTGTCCTTTAAGGTTGTCAGTAAGGTTTGCGCTTGTAAAACATTGCCTTCCAACAGGTGGTGAACGAAGTTGGAAAGTTGTTCAGCACGGAATGAACGCATGGAAACAGCCAAGTGAAGATTGGAGCTGCGTTGCACATTGGCATTGGCTTGCAGTAGATTTTCCAATTCAGCTTCGGCATATTCTTTTCCAGTTAATTGATCGGAAATAAATACATTCCAATCTGGAAAACTTGCATTTATCGCACGCAACCATTCACCGATACCAGCTTCACCGGTATTGATTTCCTGACCTCCACCGACCAAGCAAACCACAACTGCCCAGTCTTCGCGCAAGTTCAAAGACCAAATCAGAAATTCCGGTTCGGACATGGGAAAGTCGGCAATGCCCTTTTTGCGGTTGAGCCAATTAGCCAAATGGTCTTTAGTCCATGCACGCTGAGCTTCGTCGAAAATTGCCACGTGTTCGACTTCTGAGTAACCATCATCTTGATGTTTGGCAACTTTCGTCGGATCAATTTCCAATATGCCATTTTCAATCGGCTTTTTGACTTTGCTTAAAGTTGTGTCACGATAATGATGAACAATCTGAATAAAAGATTTTACATTACGTCGAGCTTCGGTAATATTATATTTCTTGCCCGGATTCAGTTCTTCTGCTTGTCTTTTTTTATCACGAGCCAAGGCTTCACTTAAAACGGAAACAAGAGGTTGATTGCCTGAAAGATAAACCGCCAGGTCTTTTTTTTCAAACTGACGAACGGCTATATTAAGACCAACTAAAGTTTTACCTGCGCCAGGAACGCCAGTTACAAAGCAAATTGATTTTTCTCCATTTGTGCGTGAATGATCAATCACATTCATCACAAATTCGCTGGTGCGTTGCAGATTTTCGCCCGAGGCTTCAGTTTTGGTAATGTCAGCAACAGAGTGATTCAAATAAAGAGAACTTGCTGCTTGAATGATGGTCGGAGTCGGCATATAGCGGCTGAATACCCAATGGTTCAGATCAATATTTTGAGCGTATTTGGTTACAAATTGAGTAATGATATCCGACAATGTTCCCGCGTTGGAAAGGATAGGTTCAAAAACATGATCGTCATATTGTGATACTTCTTTGCAGGCAGAGAATTTTTTCGCATTAGTGGCAATCAAAACAGGGACTATCGTTAAATCACGGCTGGCTTCATGGAAGTTTTTCAAATCAAGAGCATAATCCCAAACCTGTTCCACGTCTTGCCGTAAATATTCATCTGCGCCGACCTTGAATTCCAGCGCAAACACAATACCGTGTAACAGCAAAACAACATCAATACGTTTACCCAGACGGGGAATAGAGTACTCAAAGATAATCTGCCCTTCTTTTTCATTGTTTAGAAGTTCTTTGAGAAAGGTGATTTCATAGAGCCAAGCGTTTCGTTGCAAATCCACTAAATCAAAGGTATTATTTTTCGCTAACGCTCCAAGAATTGCATCTTCTGAGGTTGCAAGAAAATTGGCAATATTATTTTGATAGAAAAAACGCTCCATAGGGCAAAATCCTTTTTTTGTATTCAGTTAAAGAGAAGGTGCTATTAAATCAAATTCCATCAACAATATCAGCCAAAGTCAAATCCAATGCCTTTGCAATTTTCTCAATATTTATCAAACTGATATTGCGTTCTCCACGCTCAATGCCGCCGATGTAAGTGCGATGCAATCCGGACTTTTGAGCTAAAGCTTCCTGTGACATTCCACGGGCTGTTCGCAAATCACGCACCTTATTACCAAATTTTTCACAAATTTCCATTCAAAAAACTCCTAAAAAAACGACTTTGTAATATAGCTGAAAGATGACTTTATGTCTACAGACTATAAGTATCATTGCCGGGCAAATGTATATTGTGTCTGGTGTAAAAAGAAAAACGCCGGGTATCTCTATGGAAATTCAAACCCAGCGTGTGGAAAAGTGTTAGTTTTATGCAGTTTTTATTAGCGGTCTGTTAATTTTGTACGAACTGTCAGTTGATTCCGATGATGTTATGTACATGCGCCCCCTCTATTAAAGATTTCTGCAAGTTTTGACAGTTTTCTCTATTTTATACCCGGTCGGGTGTAGTCGGGAATACCGTCTTTTGTAAGTCAAAAATCGGAAAAACGGCGTTTTGCAAGTGTTTCGGCACAACTTTTCCGGTTGGGGTGCGGCTGATAACTTTCCGCACACTTCGCCAGGCGGTTTTCGTGGGTGAATTGTGGGAACATTATCTATCCACACCCAATCGTCCGGAAAGCGGCGTTGAAACTTTAAGAACTTATCACGGAGTTTTGAATAAATTTTTGAAATATTGCAGTAAAAAGAACATTGAGGCAATCTCCGGCATAACTGCGGAGATTGCTTCGTCATACATGATGTCTTTATGGAAACAAAATATATCTTCCCGAACTTACAACAAACATTTACAAGCGTTGAAACTGATTTTTAAAACTGTACTTCCGGATAACTCTCCTTTTGTGGAACTCAAAGCCAAACTTCTTGAAGAGGAAAGGCGGAAAGCATTTACCTGAGAACAGATCAATGCGATTTTTGCGAAATTGGATGATCCGGAGTTTTATCTGCTGTATAAAGATGAAATGCGGATTGTTCTGATGCTGGGATTGATTTTCGGTTTGCGCTTACATGATGCAGTTTGTTTTCAGTGGAGCTATATTAAAGGCGATGTTGTAATATGTTTCATTTTTTTATCAAAACAAAATATTGTGCTGTAAGAAACAGATTCTACTTAATGAATATATTATACATTGAAATCAAAAATATTTAACGTGCATGCCGAAAGAAATTCCGGAACAGAAATCATCTGAAGGAGAAAAATTGTTTGTTTGAAGTAAAGATATTTTAATAAACTCTTGTAATTCCCGAAACAGAGCAGTAAGTTATGTAATCATATTTATCAAGAATAACAGCAAATGAATACATTTTTCGAACAAGGTGAAATTTTCTCCGGCTGCAAGATCCTTCATCGGTGCGGTCAGGGAGGTTACGGCGTTGTCTATCTGGCAGAAAATGCGATCGGTCAAAAGATCGTTATAAAAATCGTTGCCAAAACCGACAGTTCTTCCAGAGAACTGTGCGGACTCAGAAACTATATGCAGGTATCAGGGACGCATCTGAATCTGCTTCAGGTCTTTCACATCGGCGAGATGAAAGAGGGCTTCTACTACACGATGGAGGCTGCCGATGATTTGAAAACACAGGATTGTTTCACGCCTGCGACATTAGGAAATATGCTGCGCAACGGAAGAAAATTTTCACCGGAGGAAGCGATCCATATTGTCAGGGAACTGCTCGGGGGACTTGCAATCATACATGATGCAGGTCTTGTGCACAGAGATATCAAACCGGATAACATCATCTTTGTCAACGGCAAAGCCAAGCTCAGTGATCCGGGACTGGTCATCCCTGCCGGCTCCCAGGTGTCATTGGCGGGGACTCCGGGCTTCATTCCGCCTGAGATCATAGCGTCGGCACTTCCGGCAGATGTCCGCAGCGACCTTTATGCTCTCGGAAAAGTTTTCTACTGTATGGTGACCGGCAATCATCCATCGGAATATCCGCACCTCCCCGCTGATATGCGGATAGAGGTACGCAGACAGCTCTTTCCGCCGCTCTCACAGATGTGCAACACCAATCCGGCAAAACGGTTCAAATCAGTGAAGGAATTCCTCAATGGAATGCCCGTAGAGATCCAGGCTCCAACACGTTGGGAAAGGTGGAAAAACAATTTTTCAAGCTGGAAGATCCTCAACCGGGAAAAGTATAAAAAAATCATCAGTTCTCTGATTCTCTGTACTTTGCTCCTTCTGTGCGCTATTTTCGTTTTTTTACTCAAAAGAGAACAGAAAAAACAGGAACTTGATGCTGCAAAGGACAAGGTCAGGTCGTTCCGGCTCATCAACAGCAACCGGAAAGGACTGCTTTCCCTGCAGTTCAGAGAGTTTCTTCCAGAGAAAGCTGATCAATATCAAAAACTTATCAGTGAATTAAAAAAACAGGAGCAGAACGGTCAATGGCACCAGGCTGTGATGACTGTTGATAAACTGACCCTTTTTTTACGCGATGCCGCCGAAAAAAATTTGCCCGCTGTTCCTGAAAAAGAGGGCTCTTTCCAAAAGGATTTTGAGATTTCCGGAGCCGCAAGATCTTTTCTGGCTGCACCGCTGGCTGCTTATCTTCCGGCAGAGAAAAAGAAGGCGTATATGGAAAAACTGCAGCGTCATGAAAAGGTTCTTTATGCAGGCTGGGCAGGTCCCCGCTGCGACAGGAACTGGTTTGATCTCAGCGATTATCCTCATCCGCTTATTTTTATTCCTGCCGGGGTTGTTGAAATGGAACACAGCGGCAAGACTGTCAAGATCCCTTATCACTTCTGGATGTGCCAACATGAGATCACCCATGAATACTTTTCGCGTATGGTCCGGATCTCTCCGCAAAAATCCACCAAGCCCAGGACACCGGTGGAGCGGGTCGCCTGGAACGATGTGCTGAACTTCTGCAGGGTTCTTACTCTGACAATGAAGAACAACAGAAAGCTGCCTCCGGGATACATCGTCCGTCCTCCCACAGAAGCAGAATGGGAGTATGCTGCCAAAAATGCCTGGATGGGAAAGGATACGCTTCCTTTTGAGG
>JAZQYS010000503.1:0-3617 GCA_045633645.1 Victivallaceae bacterium
GGCCGTCCGCAACAGACCTTGAAATTCAATCCGGCAGGTCCTTCGCTGATTGGGATTTCTCTGGAAGCAGAACGGATCAACGGCGTAGTGACGGATCTCCGTGGGGAGGTTCGCGAACGCGAAGCAGTTATTTTTTACAAAAGTCCGGAACGCAAAGAATTCCTCGATGCGATCTCTCAGGTGATCAGAGTTCTGAAAGAAAAAACAAAAGGACGCTTCGCGGGAATCGGAGCTGCCGTCTACGGCAGTTGCAGCGGACCGGAATTCAAACTGGAAAATGCGGCAGCCCTGCCGGTGCTCAATGGGTTTGAGCTCAAACCTTTTCTGGATCGTGAAGCGGAATGCGAAGTTACTATCTGCGGTCATATGGCAGCCAAAATGGCTTTTTTGATGCGGATGTTTCCTCGATTCAATTCCGGCTCAGTCATGCTGATTTCATCAGGAAGCGGTATTGGTTCTCTGATTTCCGAGCAGGGGCGTTTTCTTTTTGTCCGGAACAATATCAGCGGTGAATTCGGTCATACAATCAGTGTCCCTGACGGCATTCCGTGCGGTTGCGGACGGTGCGGTTGTCTGGAAACAGTGGCATCGATTCGGTCTTTGTTGCAAAATTGCCAGACAAGTCTTGGTAAACCCGATTTAAGTTTTGAAAATTTGTGTTGTCTTTTTCAAAGCGGCGATTCCAGGACAGTCCGCGAAGTCAAAGTGGCGGCTTCCTTTTTAGGTATGGCAATTGCCAATCAGCTTAATAGTTATCCGATGGATCAGCTGATTATTACCGGACGGATGCTTGAACTTGGAAACGATTTTCAGGCTATGCTGGAGGAGAAGATCAATTACATGGTATTCCCTGCTGTGAAATCCGGTTTGTCTATGCATTTTATCCGATCAGATTATGACAATTCACTGGCCAGAGGAGCTGCGATTTTTGCTGAACGTACCGCCGATGTGCTTTGTGCTGTTGATTGTTAAAAGCTGAATATTGACAGCATACTGTGAATAAAAGCTTAAACCAAATTAAATACAAGAATACAATCGTCTATTTCAAATGGGAAATAAATAATTCCGCATAAATTCTGAAATCAAAAAAATTGAGTTGCCTATCTCTAAGGTTGGATAAGTGATCAAGTGTCAGCCCTGCCGATTCCACGAAATCAGCAGGTTTTTGTATATTGCATATCTATATAAAACTCAGACAAAAGTGGCGGAGTAAGGCTTGATTTTTGACGGAGTAAATGCTATGTTAGTTGCTGTAAGGAGGAAATGACGATGGATTATCAACTGTAATACTATCTGGCGATCAATGCCAGCAGTGCAAAAAATGATTGCGGAATTTTCATCGACTTTATGCTTAACGAAATCCTGAACGCCCTGAGATAGCATACCTCCGGCATTATTCCGATATTAAGTTATATCATCAACATATTTTGTTATCTTGAATGTCTTTCAAAAATTTTGACCTATATATCACTATAGTGAGATAAGCTCACGATCAATATAAGCCTCGCCGGTTCTTCGGAATCGGCGGGGCTTTTTGTCTTTAAACTCAAAACAAACGAGGAGGTAATTATGGCAAATTGGTGTTCGGTCGAAGCAGAAATTGATTGCCTGGACAATCGGCAGGCAGAAACGCTTTATCAGAAATTGGTGGCAGCAAAGACGGAGGCTGACAAACTTAATCAAGGTTTTTATGTCGGCAGTGACCGATATTTCTTTGATGCAACCATTGAGTTTTTCGATAATACTGTCACGCTTGCAGGTTCTGTCAAATGGGGATTCTCCGATGAGGAAATGATTTCTTTTATAAAGTATTTGAAATCAATCGCGGTAATTGAATCTGCTGAGATCTGTTATGAAGAAGGAGGATGTTTGCTCTACGGTAAGTATTCATACGAAAATGCTACGCTCACAGATACTTATCTGCCTGCAGAGTGTTTTCCTGACTATGATGAAGAAAACTATTATTTGCAGCTTGAACAGTTGCTTGAAACAAAATCTCAAACCAAAGCTATAGGAGAAGTGTTATGAGAGTTGAAAAGCGTGTTTTGAATGATGCCCTGCGGGTGCTGGGCAAGGTGGTCTGTCAGACAAGTCCGGTAGAGCTGTACCGTTCGATCCGGTTTGTCGGCGATGTCGATGGAGTTATGGCAATGGCTACGGACGGAGTGGAGACGGTTTCGGTGATTCTGGATGCATTCGCGGAAACCGAGATCGACTTCTGTGTGCCGTTCAAGGAGCTGAAAGATCTGGTTCGCATGGGCCGTTCTGAAACGATTGAATTGACAGGAAAGTTTATTGAGTTTCCTGCATCGGAAGAGCCGGCTGCCGATGCGATGTCGGCGATCTTGCCGGTAAACTTCGGTGAACTGCTGGCAAAGGCGGCTCCGATAGTTGACCGTACAGGATACCGGAGAGTACTGCATGGTATCAACCTTTCCAATGCGGGTGTTACGGTGACGGATGGTAAGCAGTTGCTTCATCTTCCTTGCGTGTTGTCGCTGGCGAAAGATGTGACCATACCGTTCCCGTCAGCGTTGCTGGCTGCCAAAACTTCTGAAATGGGGGTGATTCAGGTCTGGGACACTTTCTTTCAGATCGAGATTGGCAACTTCAGCTGGCATGGTAAACTGTTGGAAGGTCAGTACCCAAACTGGCGCGGTGTAATTCCATCACCTGAAAGTCACGATTACAGCATTACCCTGCACGAGCCAGAAAAAGTGATCACATGGGTGAAAATGATCCCCAACCAGAAGAGCACCAATGGCGTGGAATTGAACGTAATGCCTGATGGTTCAGTTACGCTTGTTTCGTGTATGCAGCCAAACTTTGAGCTGAATACTTCTGCGACTGTTACTGGCGTACAGCCCAGAGCAGTTTTAACTCTTGACCGTGAAATCATTTTGCGAATGCTGCTGCAGGGATACAATACTTTCTCTGCTCATTCGGACGGTCTGGTTCCGGTCATTGCAAGTGGCGGAGCCGGTCAGTACATCGCCATGCCCATTCGTACAATCAACAAAAATCCCATTCAACCTAAACAGGAGGAAAAGAAAATGGAAACTGAAAACAATGTTGTGGAGCAAACTGCTCCGGTCGTCAATCCTCTGGATGAACTCGGTGCTGCGGTCGAGGAATTCAAACTCAAGATCAAAGCGATGTTTGATGAATCAACCGCGCTGAGCCGTAAGGTTAAAGAGGTCGCGCTGATTCAGAAACAGAAGGAACGCGACTTCATCCAAGCCCGCCGTGCCATCGAGCGTATCCGCATGGCGATCTGAACAAACAATAACCCATGAAGGACAGACGGTATCGTGCCGCCTGTCCTTCGCTTTTTTAAGGAGAACACAAAATGTTAAAACTCAATGCAAGCTATTCCAAGAAAGTTCCTGCTGATGGCGAGTACACCAGTCAGAGTTATCACGCAAGTATCGAAGTTGAGCTTCCGGACGGTTTGAGTTCGGAGCAGCTTAACAGCAAAATCCACGAAACCTTTGAAATGGTGCGATCTTCTGTCGAAGCTGAATTACACGGAAATACCGTCAACCTGCAAGGGGGCAACGGTGCTGTAAACACCGTCAATAACGGTCAGCAAGTCAGTACCCCAGCCAGTCCTAAAC
>JAZQYS010000504.1:0-4851 GCA_045633645.1 Victivallaceae bacterium
CGATCCGACTTCTTGTTCAGCAGAAAAAGCTGCAAACTGCGGTACGAATACAGGCGGTAATCGGGGATTTTACGAAAAAATTCCTTGATATTGCGGTGGAAAGGTGATATATTTATGGATAAACTTGTAATTTATCCAATCACAAATTTATGGAGGTTTTATCATGGAACTTGATTGGGCTAATCTCGGATTTCAATTCCGTCCCACCAAAAGCAACATCCGCTTTCACTACGCCGACGGCCAGTGGAGCGAAGGCAAACTTTACAACACCTATGACATTACCATGTCCGTAGCCGCCAACGTGCTGCACTACGGTCAGGCAGTTTTTGAAGGTATGAAGGCTTTCCGCGGCAAAGACGGCAAGGTCAAAATCTTCCGTCCCGACGAAAACGCCCGCCGTCTCAACAGCTCCGCCCGTCACCTGATGATGCCGGAGTTCCCCGTTGAACGCTTTATTGAAGCAGTCAAGACGGTTGTCCGTGATAACGAAGAATACGTTCCTCCCTACGGCAGCGGCGGTTCTCTCTATCTGCGTCCTGTGATGTTCGGAACCAGCTCTCAGATCGGTGTTTCTCCCAGTCTGGAATACGAACTGGTCATCATGGCAGTTCCCGTGGGTGCCTACTATAAAAACGGTATCAAACCGGTTGAAGCTCTCATTGCCCGCGATTACGACCGTGCCGCACCGCACGGCACCGGACACATCAAGGCCGCCGGCAACTACGCCGCAAGTCTTATTTCCAGCAAAATGGCAAAAGACAAAGGCTGCCCCGTTGCGCTGTTCATCGATCCGGCAACCCACACCTATATTGATGAATTCGGAACCAGCAACTTCCTCGCCATCACCAAAGACGGAAAGTATGTCACCAGCAAATCCGATTCCATTCTGCCCTCCATCACCAACAAGAGTCTGATGCAGGTTGCCGAAGATTTGGGTCTTACCGTTGAACGCCGCAAAGTCCGCATTGAAGAACTGGCAGATTTCGCCGAAGTCGCCGCCTGCGGAACGGCAGTGGTTCTCACCCCCGTCAGCAAAATTTATGACGGCGATACTGTTTACACCTATGAAGCTGAAACTATCGGTCCTGTCATGAAGAAACTCTATGACCGCATGACCGGAATCCAGTACGGCGAATGTGAAGATATCCACAACTGGATGGTTGAGGCATAAGAGTTGAAATGAAAATCTTTAAGACCAGGCGCGAACTTCAACAGTTCGCGCTGGAGTTGAAACGCTCCGGCAAAAAAGTCGGATTCGTCCCCACGATGGGATATCTGCACGCAGGACACATGTCTTTAATTGATATTGCCCGCGAAAAAGCCGACGTTGTCATCGTGTCCATCTTCGTCAATCCGACTCAGTTCGGACCGACGGAGGACCTTGACCGCTATCCCCGTGACTTTGAACGCGACCTTGCCATGTGTACCGAACACAAGGTGGATGTCATTTTTGCTCCCGAACCGGGAGAAATGTACAACGCTGACTCCAGTACCTGGGTTGAAGAAAAGAAACTTTCAGGTCCCCTGTGCGGTGCCAGCCGTCCCTGTTTTTACCGGGGCGTGACCACGGTGGTATCCAAGCTCTTTAATCTGGTCATGCCGGACTTCGCCGTTTTCGGTTGGAAAGATGCCCAGCAGCTTCTGGTCATCAAACGTATGGTCCGCGACCTGGATTTTCCTGTTGAAATCATCGGTGCGCCGCTGGTGCGCGATACAGATGGACTGGCATTAAGTTCACGCAACCGTTATCTTTCTGATGACGAACGCACCCGCGCCCTTGCCATCCACAGAAATCTGCTTGCGGTCAGAGAAAAAATTGAAGCAAACGGCGCAGCTGTTCTTGATTCTGCTCTTGCCGATGCCCGCAAAGCAATTGAAGAGTCCGGCGGCAGAATTGATTATGTGACAGCTCTGGATGTGGATACCATGGAAGAACCCGTTTCCGGCAGCAAAGCACTTCTGGTTGCCGCTGCGGTTTTCTACGGAACGACACGCTTGATTGACAACGAAGTCGTTGAATTGAAATAATAACCTTTTGTTGAGTTTTGAAAAATGAAAAAATTGTTTTTGGGTACTCCCGGATTTGAAAACGAATTGGCAGCTCTCTACACCCGCGCGCCCTTCCCGCCCGAAGCGGAAAAAGCCGCAGCGGAAATTATTGCTGATGTCCGTGCAAACGGCGATGCGGCACTGGTCAAATACGCAAAAAAGTTTGACCGCACCGATCTTACCCCGGAACAATTCCGTGTGACGGCAGAAGAACTTGCCGCCGCCGGAAAAAAACTCTCTGCCGGAGACAAAAAAGCGATCAAAACCGCTCTGGCTCAAGTGCAGGCATTTGCAAAACTCACCAAGCCGCGCAACTGGAAAAAATCTCCCCGTCCCGGCGTGACTGTCGGTGAAAAATTCACCCCCATGGAACGCGTGGGCGTTTACGTTCCCGGCGGTACGGCTCCGTTGGTGTCAACCGTCATCCATACAGCCGGAATCGCCAAAGCTGCGGGCGTAAAAGAAGTTGTCGCCATCACCCCTCCGGGCGGACTGCATCCGGCAACCATGTATGCCATGCACCTGGCGGGCGTGGATGAAGTCTACCGTTTAGGCGGTGTCTACGGTGTCGCGGCTCTTGCCGTTGGAACAGAAAGCATCCGCAAAGTTGAAAAAATCGCAGGCCCCGGCAATGCCTATGTAACTGCGGCGAAAAAACTGCTTTACGGTGAAGTTGCCATTGACCTGGTTGCAGGTCCCTCAGAAATCCTCGTCGTCGCAGATGAAACCGCCGATCCTGCTTTTGTCGCGGCTGACTTGCTCAGTCAGGCTGAACACGGCAGCGGTCTGGAACAGGCGGTCATGGTCACGACTGACAAAACTCTTATTGATAAAGTTGAAAAAGAGTTTCTCCGTCAGAAAGCCCTGCTCTCCCGTCAGGAAACCATTGAAAAAGTTGAAAACAACGGTGTTTTCCTGATTTGGGTTCCCGATTTGGAAACGGCCTGCGACCTCGCCGGAAAATATGCTCCGGAACACCTGGAACTTCAGATTGAAAATCCCGAAAAATGGTGCGGAAAAATTCAGGCGGCAGGAGCGATTTTCCTCGGTCCCTGGACTCCGGAACCCGTCGGTGATTTCTGTGCCGGTCCCTCGCACGTTCTGCCGACTGCCGGCAGTGCAAAGAGTTTCAACGGTTTGGAAACCTGCGGATTCTTCCGTCGTACCAGTATCGTCAAATACGACCGCCGCGCTCTTATGCGTGAAGCAGAAGTCGTTGAACGTTTCGGCATGATGGAGGGACTTGACGCCCATGCCGGAGCCGCAACAATCCGTAAAAACAGCAAGTAAGGTTCTTTATGTCCTGCAATTTCAAGGTCAAAAATCTGGATATCAGGACAGAATTTCCTGCTCCGGAATTTAAAAAAATCGTTCTTCCCGACAGCGCCTGGCGCAACGGAATCGCTGTGCGTATGCCCAATCATCTGGGCGACAGCGTCATGGCTCTGCCGGCTCTGGAACTCCTGAAAAAAATCGTTCCGCAGGATCGCGCCCTGTTTGTCATTGCGCCCGAGTATCAGCGCAAACTCTTTTACATGCTGCCTTTTGTGGATGGTTTCATCGGACTTAAAAGCGCACATAAAATGTGGAGTGTGCAGGAATTCAATGCACTTAAAAACAAACGTCTGGGCATAGGTGTCATGTTCAACCGTTCCTTCCGTGATGCAATGCTTATGCGCACAGCTGGAATAAAAAAATTGTACGGTATTCCCGGCAGAGGACTGCGGAATCTTTTCTTGAGCAGCACCCTCCGTCCGACGGATAAAAAAGCGTCCTCCGGTCATCTGGCACGACAGTATATAGAAATCGCCCGCGCGCTGGGTGCGCCGGATTGGGACGGAAGTCTTCCGGGATTCGTCCCCCCCGGAACACCTGACGAAAACCGCGCGCCCATCGGCGCCCTCTGCGGACACAGTCAACTGCTTGTCATATGTCCCGGTGCCGCTTACGGCACAGCAAAACGCTGGCCTGCGCTGGCTTTCCGCGCCGTTGCGGCTGACTGGATCAAACGCGGCGGCATTGTTGCCGTTGTCGGCGGCAAAGGCGAAAAAGCAACAGGAGAAGAAGTCGTTCAGGGTTTGAATGAGAAAAAAATCATCAACCTCTGCGGTGAAACAGAACTGGATGAACTTTTCTGGCTGCTGAAATCAGCTCTTGTCATTCTTGCCAATGATTCCGGTGTCATGCATCTTGGCGCGGCAACCGGCAATTACGGCATAACGGTTTTCGGTCCCACGGATTACACCGCAACAGGACCTATTTCCCATAAATGGAGTTTATTGAGCGATCAACCCGATTGTGCGCCCTGCTTCCGTCACGACTGCCCAACCGATCATAAATGTATGACAGCGGTCACGCCCGAACAGGTAAAGCAGGAAATTCAAAATATTCTTTCAAAAATGAACATTCACCTGCCTCTGCAGGAGTAACACAACAGAAGGAAACTTTTACGATGGGAAAAATTTATCTCTGGAAAGATCAAACCATCAAAACCAAAACCGACCGTCCCTCCATCGTTCCCTTTCTGATTGATAAACCGCAGGCTCCGGCAATACTGATCATTCCCGGCGGCGGATACGGAATCGTCTGTGAACCGACCGAAGGCACGCCCACCGCAAAAAAATTCAACTCTCTGGGCTATCACACTTTTGTTCTGGATTACCGGACTGCGCCCGCACGCTATCCGGAACCTCAACTGGATGCCATGCGGGCAATGAAAATGATCCGTGCCAATGCTGAAAAATGGGGTATCATCCCCGATCAGATCTACACCTGCGGTTTCTCCGCCGGTGGCCATCTGGC
>JAZQYS010000505.1:0-2337 GCA_045633645.1 Victivallaceae bacterium
TAGGTCTGCAGGATGAATACTGCTCAACTTACAGTTATGACGGTTACATGGAATTACAGCAGGGTTGCCCGGATGAAGAGGGAAATATAAAATGGCCCTGTCCGGAATAAGGAGTGAAAATGTTTGAATTTGAAAAAAATATAAAAAGCCATATGCCTTTTGTGGCGTATGCCCCGGGGGACTGGCGGCATGGTCGGCAGTTCTGCTGTATAATGATTAACGGAAAGTGGAAAATCCACCAGTACAAAGACGGCAAATGGCAGAGAGTGAATACCGGACTTCCGGAGGATGCCACCGAGTGTTCACCCACTGCTGAATATCTCTTTGGCGTATGGCATCTTACTTTCATTGCCGGTGGTGCAGAGGGTAACCGGATGTTCCGGCTTTACCATATTGCCGACCTTGACAAAGGTGTTCTGCCGGTTGCGGTCTGCCCTGCAGATGTGGGATTTCTGCAGAAAAATAAATTTGTCCACGCCACCCGGCACGGTCCCATTATCATAGAGGATGCCGGAAAAACCTACACCGTTGCAATCAAGGATGCGGAATACCTCTACCGGGTGAGCTATGATCCCCATAATCCCAACCGCCTGTTCATTTCCGGACAGACTGTTGATGGGAAGATTTTCAGCAGAATCTTTCAGTACAAAACCAATGATCTCTGGGAATTGGAGTGTGACGGATTCCCCGCCTACAAGGCGGCATACGCCAATGGGACATACTTCTATGCCTTGAAAGTTGGCAACGGCTTTGAGGACCGCAGAATCGTTGCAGCCAGAAATGTCCGTACCAAAGTTCTGCCGGAAATCCTGCTCATTGACTGCAAGGTGGAAAAGAATGACCGCAAAGCAGCATCTGTATCAGAGGAGTTTGAATAATGGCTTGTAACTGTCATGGTAAAAACGGCGTTTCTGTTGGACGGACTTCTGCCTACGATCAATGCACAGCCTGTGCAAGAAAACATATCAAATCAGCGTGGAGCAAATGGGGGGAGTTCACTTATGAAGAAGATAACCGGGATTACTGTTCCGCGCAGCTCCGGGATGCAGCAGATCACCTCAAATATGAGCATCGTGAAACGGCTCTCAAATGCCGTGACCTTGCCATGGTGATCGAGGAAAACCGGGATACGGAATACGGGAACATTGCCGCCGAACTTAATGCTCTGCGTACCGAGAGCCGGGAACTCTTTTATACCGATCACCCTGAAGCAAAACGCCGGTTGGAGGTTTTGAAAAATGGTTGATATCATAATCCCCCTTGGAACCGGCAGCAAAAACAACAATGATGAACTCCGGCTCTTTCTCCGCTCCATTGAAAAAAATGGCATCGGTTACCGCAAAATCATTGTAGTTGCAAGCGAAATACCCAACTGGTTACAAAATGTAACCACTTTGCAGATGGCTGATACCCTCAAGCATAACAAGGACGGCAATATCATCCGCAAAGTTCTGTTTGCGCTGACTGCAGTTCCGGACATCACTCCGGAGTTTGTCTGGTCTTCCGATGACTGCGTTTTGCTGCAAGAGTTTGATTTCAGCACAGTTCCTCCGATTTATAACGCCCGGAACAAGGAGCGTTTCCCTGTTGACGGGAGCATCTGGCAACGGCGTATCCGTAGAACTTTTGAGTTCTTTGAAAAGCGGAATCTTCACCTGAAGCATAATTTTGAAAGTCATGTTCCCCAGCGTTTTCCGGGACGGAAACTTCTCCGGGCAATGCGGAATACAGACTATCAAAGTGATATCGGATATGGGATCAATACCCTTTTTCACGGACTCCTGGGCATCACCGGAGGTTTTGAACAGAAACTTTTCAAAGTGACCTGTGAAAGTGAAAAAGTTCCCGCCTTGGATAAAGTTCTGCTCGGATACAATGACAAGGGATTTGCCTCCTTGAAAAAAGAACTTTTCCGGATGTTTCCCGGCAAATCAAAATATGAAAGGTAATTATGCAGACTATTACATTATATGTAAATGCAGAAAGCACTCTCGGCGTGGTGCGTGATTACGCCAATGCCAGAAATGCTTCTGCACCGACTCTGACGCGGGGAGTATCTGCCTGTCTTAAAATGCGGCTTTTTGCCAGCGGTGAAAATGCAGATCCTTATCCATTGAACGAGTTGGTCAACATTCCGGCATGGCAGTGGGTAATGGATGATGATTTTGATTCCGGCAGCAATTATATCCTGGTTGCGGATCATGCCGGGATCAATGTCCAGTCGGTAACAGAGATCATCAATGAAACGGAATATACCTTTACGGAATTCACTATTCCGCTTTCAGAGATGAATACCGCAGAACTGAATACGCTTCTGGGCAAGCAGGAACAGGTGGC
>JAZQYS010000506.1:0-1149 GCA_045633645.1 Victivallaceae bacterium
CTTTGCGGTCGGTAATGACAACAACGGAACTGTAAATGGGGGTGTTTTCTGCATCGTGCAGACTGGCAAGGCGGTAAGCAGTCCAGGCGATACTGTTGGACTTGCCTGAACCTGCACTGTGCTGAATAAGATAATTTTCTCCTGTTCCATTTTGCTTGACATCGGCGATAAGTTTACGGACGACATCCAACTGATGATAACGGGGGAAGATGATTTTTTTCTTTTTGACATCTTTGACAACGCCGTTAGCCTGTTTGACGGTTTCCTTTTCCTCTGCGTAATGGATAAACTTCTGCAGAATGTCAAGGAAAGAATCTTTCTGCAAAACGTTGCGCCAGACGTAACTGGTAACATAATCGCCCTCAATGGCGGGATTTCCTGCACCGCCATCGTTGCCCGCGCCGTTTGAACCTTGATTAAAAGGCAGAAAGTAGGTCTTTTTGCCGTCAAGCTTGGTTGTCATGGAACACTCGTAAAGATCCATTGCCATAAAAACGAGGATGCGGTGGTTGAATTTGAAGCAGTTTTCTTTGGCATCCCGATCGTATTTCCATTGAAGCATACCGTTTTTTATACTCTGACCGGTTAACTGATTTTTGAGTTCCAGAGCCAGTACAGGAATACCGTTGATGGCAAGCATCATATCCACGCTGTTGTTGTTTGCTTCGGAGTAGTGCCATTGACGGATACATTGACAAGTGTTCTGCTGATACTTTTCTACCAGATCTGCGTTGAGGGTGGATTCAGGAGCAAAATAGCAGACTTTGAATTCGTTGCCGCGGTCTTTGAAACCGTGCCGCAATACATGGATCAAACCGAACATGGTCACGGCATCTTCAAAAGATTTGTAAAAACGCTGTCTGGGGTCTCCGTTGCACTGTTTTTCAAAACGCGCCCACTGCTTGGGTTGAGTACGCTGAACAAAACTGATAAGCGTTGCCAAGTCCAGAGCCTTGCCGGAAGATTCCGCGTGATTGTACCCTGCATCAGTGGCTTTCTCCCAGCCGCCCTCGGCAGAGATGAGAAACGCTTCAATATTTTCTTCAAAGTTTTTTTCAGTATCGTAGTTCATGATTATTTGTCACCTTTTTCGTGGTATGTGCAAAAATTACACATACCACTTCATTATGCGATTCCCCCGTTTATCTC
>JAZQYS010000507.1:0-1590 GCA_045633645.1 Victivallaceae bacterium
TATATTTTTTATGTAATGATTTTACTTTTTCCAATAATCCGATATAGGCATTAACGCTTGGGTAGTCGTACAGCTGATATGAATCAATATGCAAATCGGGATATTTTTTCAGCATCGTAAAAAGTTCTTCAAAATTTTTCAGAGCGGCTTCTTGAGTACACTCTCTGGTGTAAAGGAAGGCATTGCATTCCAGACTTTTTGCCATAATTTCCAAACCGGGGACCTTCCGCAGCATTCCGGCATTATATTCTGTCCATTTCTGCCGTTGAAGTGATGGTATGGCTTTCTGGTATTTGAAAAGATCTTCTGAAACATCGTACATATCTTGGGCAGAGATTTTTTTGCTCAACAGAATTTGCCACGACTTCTCTTTGGCTTGCAGATAATCGGTGTGCGTTTCAAAAAGTTCCGGTTTCACATAGTTGAATTGCCAGACATCATCGCCCTGTAAAAACATATTCCGGTTGGCTTCAAGAAAGATCCAATAATCCTTGCGTAACTTTTCCGGCAATGTGTACTGTCTGTAATAAATACCGGATATGATCCGCATAGCATTGCTTCTGCTGTCGGTATGTGGTTTGAGCCATTGGGGATGATGGATGAGTTTCTGCAATGCGGCGAACCAGTAAGGGAAAAGGTCGGTCAATTTTTCATTTCCGGAAATTCCAAGATCGAAAAACTGCGGATCATCACTGTCAAGTGCAAAGGCGGCAAACTGTAATTTTTCCGCCAGTAAATATTTGTTGTCATCTCTGGCGATACGGGCCTCGGAAGCGAAGCGGCGGGCTTCATCTTTCAAGGTGTAACGGCTTTGCTCCGGAGGAAGTGAACAGTGTTCATTCAGCGCCTTTAACACGCTTGGCAAATCGGTATCTTCTTTTTTGAAAACCGTTTTATTTTTTGCATCAATGGCATGAACGGCAAAGATGATCTCTCCGGCATCAGCTCCGGGATTGAATTCAAAATGGATGATCTCCGAACCGCTGACCGCCTCCTGCCAAGCTCCAGACAGATTTTGTTCCAGGAGCAGTTCGACCAGATATTCGCGTTCCAGCAGGATTGCCGGGGTCTGATTGATCGCCTGATTTATGGTTCTGGAAAAGGTTTCCGCTTGAGGTAAGAGCGAACTGTGCAAATTGTTGCGGATACCGGCAAAGGAGATGATGCGGCGTTTGAAAAAATCTTTGCCGGAACTTTTGAGTTTTAATATTTCCGCTTTGATTTCCGCACTTGCGCTGTCCAAATCGGCAGATAAATCCCGGTAAGCCAGCCGGAACCCGTATCTGGTTTCAAAAGCGGTCAGGATATTTTTCTGAACCGCAATAAAAATATCCGCTCCGGTGAAAAGCCGCGCCAGTTTGGCGGAACCGAATCGCTGAAGCAGAAAGTGTTCCTGATTGATTGCACTTATATCAGAACGCTCGACAAAATCGACCACTCCTGAAAGTTGCGATTGGGCGAGTTCAACCGCATTTTTTCCGGCATCATCCAAGCCCAGCAAGGCAAATTTTACCTCGTTTGAAAACGCCGCCAGGGAGCAGAAAAATATTGTCAGGACAAGAATTTTTTTCATAATGTAATCTTCAAAAA
>JAZQYS010000508.1:0-3105 GCA_045633645.1 Victivallaceae bacterium
CAGATTGTCCGCAGCGCGATGAACGTGTCGGCTGGCTGGGAGACGCCCAGGTTTTTGTCAAAGCCGCATTGTACCTTTCGGACTGTACACAATTTTTCCGCAGATGGCTCAAAGATGTACGTCTGGCGCAGAATGAAAAGGGATATTTCACCATCGTTGCGCCGCAGGTGGCACGTTTCAGAACTCCCAATGCCGCAGGATGGGCGGACGCGGGCGTGATTTGTCCGTGGGAACTTTACCGCTTTTCGGGAGAAAAGTATTTTCTCGAAGAAAATTACGACGCCGTCAAAAAGTTCATCCTCGTCCGCTGGCAGGATTTTCAGCAGGGTAATGTGCCGGAAGCCAATTTCGGAGACTGGCTCAACTCCAATGAAGATACTTCAAAAGAACTTCTGGGCGCAGCATTTCTTGCCTATTCTTCCGGTCTTGCTCTGAAAATGGCGCAGATTCTTGAAAAAGACGGAGACATTCCGCTGTTTGAAGAAATTTATTCCGCAGAAAAAGCGCATTTCAACAGCCGATTTGCAGACACTCTTACCACGCAGACCGGTATGGCTCTTGCGCTGGATTTTGATCTGCTCCCCGCTGAAAAAATCAAAGAAACTGCAAAAAATCTCAATGACCACGTTCTTTTGAAACGCAACACGCACCTTTCAACGGGATTTCTCGGTACGCCGCATTTGCTGCACGCGCTTTCAAAGAACGGTTACACCGATACAGCGTGGGCACTTCTGGAACAAAAGACTTATCCTTCCTGGCTGTTTTCTGTCCTCAACGGCGCAACAACAGTCTGGGAGCATTGGAACAGCTGGACTCCTGAAAACGGTTTCCAGAATCCGGATATGAACTCTTTCAATCATTACGCCTACGGCGCCGTTCTGGATTGGATTATCGGTGTCGCCGCAGGAATCTCGCCTGATTTTAATATTGATCCTCACCCGGGCGGAACGCTCTCCTTTATGGAAGTACAGTACAAAAATGTATTTCTCCGCTGGGAAAAAGAGGATGGAAAAATCCGTTACACCGTCAAAGTTCCCGCAGGCGTTTCAGCCAAATTCCGCGGCAAAGCGTTGAACGGTCAGCAGGTTTACCATTTTACAGAAGATATGAAATAATCCGCAAAAGGGGAATAAAATATGAAGTTGATCACCTTGGGAACAAGTCACGGCGATCCGGGACAGAAGCGTTTCTGTTCTGCGCTGCTGCTTTCAACAAGTCAGGGAGATTATCTGTTTGAAGCAGGAGCCCCGGTCAATGCGCTTTTCATCAGAAAAAATATTCCTTTTGAGCGTTTGAAAGCGGTTTTTATCAGTCACTCCCACGAAGATCACACGGGCGGACTGCCGGGACTGCTCAAATCAATCGTCAAACGTCCCGTTCCCGGACAATTCACGCGCGTTTTTCTGCCTGAAAAATCCTGCATTGACGGCGTTGCAAGTTTCATGGCTTCAACGCACCGCCCCTGCCCTCCTGAACTGGTTTCTTATGAAGAAGTCCGTGCCGGAGCGTTTTTTGATGACGGCAATTTAAAAGTAACGGCATTTCAGACCGATCACATGTCAAACGAAAACATGCATTATCCCTGCTGGGCATTTCTGGTTGAAGCTGAGGGGAAAAGAATTGTTTTCACCGGAGATTTGAGCAGTGATCTGCATGATTTCCCCCTGCAGGCATTTGAAAAAAGTGCCGTCTGCGTCATGGAGTGTCAGCATTATCCGGCAGCTCTTGCGGGAAAACTGTTGAAACAACTCCCTATTGAACGCTTTATCGGCGTGCACATTTCAGAAAGATGGAACGGCTGTGCTGAAAAATTCTACCGTCTTCTCGGAAGTCCCGCTTACTCTTGCGAACTGGCTGAGGACGGTATGGAGTTTGATCTTTCCGATCCTCCCGTTTCTCCCGGAAAAATTGCCGTTCTTGCCGATTTGCACCTGCCGGATTCCGACAATACGGCAAAAGAAAAAGTTCTCAACTGGACAATCGAACAAATCCGCAAACGTCACGTCTCACATATTGTCTGCGCCGGAGACATGACGGCAAAAGGAACATATCCCGCCGCCCGGAGACTGGTGAAAAAATTAAAAACTCTTTCCTGCAAATTTTTCCACACGCCGGGCAATGCTGAAAGACGGACTTGTGATCCGCAGGCATGGAAAACGTTGACAACTCCGTGCTGTGATGAGAGAGTTGTTCTTCTGGATTCTTCAACGGGTATCTTAAGCAGCAGTGCAAGAGCACTTCTTGCCCGTCTTCTGGCAGAGAAAAACAAAAAGAATCTGCTGGCTGTCACACACTGTCCACCGCAGAATTTTCCTGAAGAAGACCGTCTGCTGTTATTGGCTGCTCACCGCAACGGTATCATTTCTCAAATCGTATACGGGCATGAACATTATGACAAAAATCACCGCATGGCGGGCATTCCCTGCGCTGCGGTCAGAGGACTGGACCCCGATAAAGCGATCGGCGGTCCGCCGTCTGTTGTCTTTTTTGAGTTGGATCATGACAGCGTATGGCGCAGGGAAAATGTGAGTTTTCCGTCTGCTGATTTCCGCCGTTGGAGCAGAGAACAGAAACAGGAATTTCTGAATCATCTCGGGCTTTCAACCATGTCCGATCCCTTCGGAACACTGCAATTTGCCATTGAGGAAAAGGTTCCTGTTCTGGAATGGCGTTACACGGCTCTTGAACCGGAAAAATCAAAACTGTTTCAGGAACTTCTTTCACGCTGGCGTCAAAACGGTGGAAAATATTTTTCAATTCATTTCCCTGATATAAAATGGGAAAACGACCGCTGGACGGGGCAGGAAGCATTAAAAGAAGCCGTTAAAACCGCCCTGCTTTTTGACGCTTCGCGGATAACTTTTCATGTTCCCAGAATCAGTATCGGGATGTATGCTTCTCACGAAAAAAACGTATCGGATATCATGGCTGAAATCTTTTCCCCTCTGGCAGAAGCCGGTATTGCAATCGGGATAGAAAATCTGCACATGAATCCCGGAGAAAAAGATGATACGGAACGCGGTTTCGGCTATACGCCGCAGGAAGTCATTTCCTTTGCGGATAAACTCATTGAACGCGGAATCCCGGCGGGACTTCACCTTGATA
>JAZQYS010000509.1:0-3138 GCA_045633645.1 Victivallaceae bacterium
GACGGTAAAAAAAACACCGGTAAAGAAACTCGATTCTTTTGCAAAAATGCCTTCGGACGGAATGTTTAAGGATCAAACCCAATTACAGAATATCTGGCACAGCAGCCGTAATTTTCACCGCCGCGATACCGCCAAAGAAGCTGAATTGCAGGTGAAAAATCCGGCGTGGAAAATAGAAAAACTCTGGCAAGTTCCGGAAAAACAGAAAATCTATACCTCAACCAGTGATGATAAAGGCAATATCTATTTTCTGACCGCCGACAACTTTGATTATCAGATATACCGTATTTCCGGTAACGCTGCTCCGGAACTCTGCTGGAGTTTGCCTAAATTGCGTGACGGCGGCGGTGATGCTTTGGGAATGTTTATGACAATAAAAGTTGACAAAGATGTCCTGCTTGCCACTGAAGGACGCTATGTATGGATTTCGCAACCCGGCAAAAAGATACTGTTCCGGTTGTCGCACTTTCCCTTTATCATCAAGGATCTCTGGCTTCAGGATGACCGTTTGATGCTGTTGGGCGAAAAACAGTTGATGAGCTGTGACCGACAGGGCAAAGCACGGAAGACCCACTTTGCCGCCAATCAGGCAGGAAAAAGTCTGTCGCTGTTCCAAAATAATCCGCAGGCAAAATTTTTCGCGGGCGGCATGGGGAATTCTCCGGATGAGGTAATTCTCTTTTACAGCGGTATGCAAAGCGCACTCGGCAAATATTCTTTGAGCAAAAATGAGTTTACTGAAATCGCTTCATTACCCGGAACCAATGAACAGAATTATATTTATCATGTTACAAAATTCAAGGATTCCTACCTTTACAGCTGGGCGGCAAGACCGGATTGCGGGATAAATATGCAGTTCATTTATTCACTAAAAGAGAACAAATTGACCGTCCTCGGCAGCCGTATCAATGATTATTTGAAGTCATTCTGGAAAGGTATGCCGTCAAATCTGGGCATTACCTGGAATCCGATGCACAATGTCGCAGGTCCCATTGCGTACAACGGCAAATATCTTTTGTATTCCGGGGGCAACGGCACTGGTCATGCCAAATATCAGCGTGAAAGCTCTGCCGGATGTGCCGGGATCGTGGATTTGACCCGATATCCCGAAGGCGTTTCTTTGAAATACCCAGCAGTCAACGGCTTATATTTCGGCAAAGACGGCAAATCCCTACTGGCTGTGGAATACACTCAGGTAACTCTCATTACTCCCAAAAATTAAAAAGCAGGAAATACATTATGGCAAAAAAGAGAGAATATATAAGCTGGTTCCTTGATGAAATTCCTATTTTGAAAGATAAAGGAATCATTCAGGATGATACCGCAAGTGCGTTAACGGAACATTACCGTTCAAACTTGGCAGCATTACCGACACCGCGAAATATATTTTCGCTGGTCATCGGTATACTCGGAGTTGTAATAACCGTTGCCGGAGCGATACTTTTTCTCAATTACAATTGGGATATGTTTCCGAAATCTGTCCGCATCGCTCTGGCATCGATCCCGCTGTTGCTGGGAGCAATTACCGCATATTTAACTATTTCCAAAGACAAAACGCAAGTGTGGCGCGAAGGCTCGGCGATCATGACCTCGGCGGGAGCAATGACATTGATCGCGGTTCTTTCGCAAATCTATCACACTGGCGGTGAACTTTATGAATTTATGTTTCTGATTTCGCTGCTCTCTTTGCCGTTGATCTACATTTTCAACAGTATCGGCTTGGCAACACTTTATATCTTTTTCTCCTTCTTTGTCATTGAAAGAACTATTCCGTGGTGGAACGCATTTTTAATTGTACTTATTTTGCCTTATCTCTTCTACCATCTGCGGAAAAATTCCTCTTTTGGCGAGTGGAGTTATCTTTTGGCGATTCTTGCCGCCATATCACTTTTCTTTGGCAGTTCAGTAGAGGTTTACGGAGCATTTACCATAATCCTTATCTGCAGCATATTTATCGTCAACGGCGTGGAGTTGATGCAGTCAAATGTGTCGTCCCGCAAAAATCTGTGGCTGATACCACCTTTTGCAATGCAAGTTGTTGTGCTTGCCATTGGAAGCAGTACCGAGGAGTTGTTCAGTTGCCGTTGGCACAAAGACGCCGCTGAATTATGGACATTCGCCATTGTCAACGGGGTACTGTTCCTGGGGTACATGTTACTCTTTTTCCGCAAGCGCATAACTTTTGAAAAGGTCGCAGGAGTGCTTCTCATCATGTTGACCGCAATTCCGATGTTGTGTGATGATATGAAGTGCCGCGAGTGGATAAAAATCGGCTTCAATATCTACATGGCAGCTTATGGTATTGCTCTTATCCGCAACGGCATCAAAAGCAGAACTCTATTGCTTTTCAATGGCGGAGCCGTTACAGTCGGCGTGCTTACCGCGTGCCGGTTCTTTGATTCTGACATTGGACTGCTTGCCAGGTCACTTGGTTTGATGGTTCTGGGGATAGGCTTTTTGTTGGCGAACCGCTTTTTTATCAAATTCAGCAAAGGTAAGGAAACAGAACAATGAATAAGAATAAAATTTTACTTCTGGTGCTTTATACTTTGGCACTTGCGGCAATCTTGTACTATCCGGTCAGTAAGATAGTAAAGTTTGAAGTTTCGCCGGATTATGAGGAATTCAAATTTAAAGCAACGGTTTACGATCCTTATGATCCCATGCGCGGCAGATATGTTCAGTTGCAGGTAACTCCTGATATTTGGGAATCTGCCGATAGAGATCTGGTCCGCCACACCGGATATGCAGTGATAAGGAAAGATTCCAAAGGTTTTGCCGAAGTTTTGCGGTTAACGGCGGATTTTCCGCAACTGCCCAAAGGCGAATATGCCGTTAAGGTCAATTCAATATACAGCCACTGTAAAAATGAAAAAAGCAACATTATGGAATATCACTTCACATGGCCGTTCAACCGTTTTTATCTGAATGAATTGAAATCCCCCGAATTGGAAAAGGAACTGCGGCGGCGGAATACCCCCATGATTCTGAAGGTGAAAATTTTCAATGACGGATCATTTGCCGTAACCGGGATGGAAAAGCATTGAGCATGTTGTAATATGGGTATATCGTGGGTGCGCTGACTGAATTATGATTGCCAAACATCTCTCATTCTGAGTTTTTCTGAATAAAAGTGAA
>JAZQYS010000510.1:0-5879 GCA_045633645.1 Victivallaceae bacterium
CCCGCAGATAAGTATTGGCAGACATGGCTCCGAGAAGACCGCACAACTGCATGACGGAGTAGTAACTTGCCCTGTCACGCAGTTCTGTATCTTGCAGAGCGTGCGCCATGCGCGCCATCGCCGCCATTCCCGCATGCATGATACCGGTTTCCTGCAAACCGTTTCCGACACGGATCCCGGAAAAAGTATCGTAACTTATACCGACTGCCCAGTCGTGACTGTTGGGAATCATGTTGTAACTGCGTTTGAGATGATCCCAATTCTTTCTGACAAAAGCAAATCGCTGACAGGTTCGGGCATAATTCCAGACGGAATAAAGTTTAAGAGACTCCCAGCAGCAGGAATCAATGCCGAAATCATCTTCATTCGGACGGTAAGTTGAAAGTTTCTTTCCCGTCGGCGACAAAAGGGTGACAACCACGGTCTTTTTCCGCAGTTTGGGCTGGATTTTTTTAAGGACATGCGGCGCAGGAAGTCCCTCATTGAGAAAATACTCTTCCATTTCTTTGCGGAACTCTTCAGTCTGCTTTTTGCGGATATCCGGTGAACAGTAACGGAATGCATCCAGTACATCAGAGAGTCCGAAGTTGCCAAGACTTTCACTGTGACCGGGCAGAAACTTTTTCCCCGAAAAAAGCCAGTATCCCGGATGATCTTTCAGGGAACCCTGCAAAAATTCCAGCATATATTTGTCAAGTTTTGCTGTCATTTCTTTTGTCTGAGCTGTCATCTGAGGCTTCTGAACAACTCTTACTTCAGATACATAACGCAGTAAATTCCAAAAAGAAATGGTCACACCATTTCCGGGAACAGCAAAAAGAGGTCCGTGCAAAGTGGCATAATCCAAATCAAGCGCAGGCGCATGGATCGCTCCTTTGATGGCTTTTCCTGATAAAATCAGCGGCAGAATGGGATACACGGGCGCAACTTTTTCAACCGGAGTTTTCCAGTCGTCATTTAAAAGTCTGTGAGTGTAATAATCATTGATGATAAGTTGATCTTTGGCAAAATCCGCCTTGAAAGTCCGCTGCGGCGCACGGGGGGCGGCGGCAAGGATACGACTCCAGAGACGGCATTTTTCAACGACAGAATCCGGCAGTTTTTTATTCCATTTTTCCGTCTCGGCGGGACGCTGCAAGGTCACACCGTAAAGGGGCATCAAAAGAACTTCCCCTGCCCCGCGGGAACCGAAATCAAACTCCAATGCGCCGGGAGTTTTCAAAGATTTTATCCTGTGCTTGAAAACCAGCAGCCAGGGAATATCAAACTGAGAATATGCGGAATTTCCGGAAAACCAGACAAGCAGCCAGTTTTCAGAAAGTTTTGATACAGGGAAAGAACCGTTGGCTTTTCCGGTAAAAATTTTACCGTTGACAACAGCGGCGGCACGGGTCGGCAGTCCCGTTCCGAAAAAGTTTGCTCTATCAAAAATACGCAGTTTGGGAGAAGCACATTCTATCCGCAATGCCGGATGAATGGTTGAGGCGGTAACTGACATCTCTGCTTTTTCAAAAGTATAACGCCATTTGATTTCTCCCCAGTCGGCGGATTCAACCGCAAAATGTTTTGCTTTTCCACCGGAACCGGGGCGGATGTTTCCCAAAATCCAGGCGTCGGGAAATCCGTCATGGGTATACCCCTTGGCGACAAGAAAATCCCGCGGACGCGGCTGATTTTCCGGAGACGGCATGACATTCGGCATAAGAATCTGCGGCGCAGAAGCTTTGGGATTGATTGAAAAAGCAAGTGTTCCCCGCGTATCCGCCTGAGTCAAGTCATAAACAAGTTTACCGTTTTTATGATGACGCGGACCGAAGTGTCCGGTACTGTCCTTTGAAACATTGTACTGTAAAGGAGCATTTTTCAAACTCCGGTCAACCGGCAAAGTAAATTTTACTCTTTGTTTAACATTGAGCGCACAAGTTTTTTCCCAGAGTATTTTATTTTCTTCTCTGAATGACATTCTCAAACGGTAAGTTCCGTAAGAAGCAGGAGCAGTCAGTTTAAGAGCAGGAAAAGCCGTTTTGCTGTTGAAAAAAAGAGTACCCGAAGTTTCTGATTTCTGCAGAAGTTTTTTATCTTCAGTCAAAATTTCAGCGCAGAGTTTTCCCGTAATTTTTCTGTTGTAAAAACTTGAAAGAGTCATTTCAAGATTAAGCGGCACTCCGCGCCTGAAGTTGTTGAGATGCTCAGCATCAGAGAGATTAAAGGCAAGAGCCTCTCGTCCCGCTGTTTTTAATTTGAATCCCGGAAAAATCAGAGAATCCGCCTTTTTCAATGCCGGAACACCGCAGTACATGCCGGAACCGGAACCGGGATAAACAAACAACGTCAGTGTGTTTTTTCCGGCTTTCAGTAATTTTTCCCGCGCAGGAATCAGATATTTGCGCCGCACCCATGAGGAGCCGACAACGGCTTTGGGATATGTTCCGAAAGATCCCAAAAATCTTCCGTTGAGATACACTTTATCGTAAAAAGAGATGAATCCCAGATCAATAAACAGATTTTCCTTTTCCAATCCTGCCGGAAGATCAAAGGTTTTGCGGATTGTATGCAGTTTCACCTTTTTGAATCCCTGCACAGACAACGCACAGTCGGCAAAACCAGAATACCATTGACTGTCGTCAAAATCCGGAGTTACTGCCGCTTTATTTTCGCCCTCAAATATTTTCCACCCCGTTCTGCCGAGAGAAAACACCTCTTTCCCGCGCAGGGGAAGAAATTGTTTTTCTGTCTCAGAGAGTTTAACAGTTTCAATTCCATGCGCACACACAGCGCAAAACAGCAGCAATATTCCGGTTATTCTCAACATTCTTTTTATTCCTTACAAGGTTTAACTGCACCCATTATAAATTATAGCACAAAAAAACTTGAAATGTTTTTCATCTTGTGCTATATTTGTTCGGTTTTATGCTGAACAAACAAGTTATTTCACCATGTCAGAGCAGAATTGGCAACTTTTTGCAGAAGAATTAAAAGATATCGGCGTGCTGGTTAACACCTGTTGTCTCTGGAAAAGCGGACCGGGACTTTTTACGGAATTGCGCTTGAAAGAGCAGCGGCTGCACAATTGTACTTTCTGTATCAACACCAAACGCAAATACGGCGAATCCATCTGCACGCGGCACGATACAGAAACTCTGGCAAACAGTTTGAAAGAACCGGAACCTGCGCCGCGTCTCCACCGCTGCCCTGCCGGAGCTGAGGAATTTCTGATTCCGGTCATGAATCCGCCGCGTATTCTTGGCGCAGTTCTTGTCGGTCCCTTCAGAGGTATCACTGGAAACAGCGATCTTCCAGTCTGGAGAGCGGAACTTGCTCCTGTTCTTGAAAGGATGGTTCAAAAAAATATCGTTCCGCTTTGCCGGGAAATTTACCTGTCGTCTCCCCGTCACGTCGTTGATGATTCGAGGATATCTGAGGTTCTGGATTATCTGGATATTCACTTTTCTCAGAATATTTCCTTGAAAATGGCGGCAGAAAGAGTATATTTAAGCGAGTCAAGACTCTCTCATCTTTTCAAGGAAAAGTGCGGAGAAGATTTTTCAACTTATCTTGCAAAAGTAAGAGTCAAAGAGGCGGAATCGCTTCTGCGGGATACGCTGCTGTCTACGGAGGAAATCGTCTTGCGCTGCGGATTCAACAACCGCTCCCATTTCAGCTGTATTTTTAAAAAATACAACGGTATGGCGCCCGGACAATTACGCCGCAAGGCTCAGAAAGAAAACAGGCTGCTGAGAGAAAAAATCCTCAGTGGTGAAATATAATAACTAAGGAAACTTAATTTATGTGTGTCTGGAGCGCATTTATCGGCAAAAAACAGGCCGCCCCCGAAGTCTGGAAAACAGGAACTGCTATTGAGGGTTTCTGGAGCGGATTCTATACCGGAATGGCCACTGTTGATGAAAACGGTATCCACAGCGCAAAATGCTGCGGTTACTCAAAACACTGGCGGGAAAAGTTTGATCTCAAAGATTTTCCCGGTAAAGCGGCTCTTTTCCACAGCCGCACTAACAGCGGCGGAGATGACGCCTGGGGACACCCCTTCCTCGGTACAAACAAACGTGTTGCCATTGTTTCTCAGGGCAATGACGGTGTGTTTCCCGATATGACACCCTGGGCGGAGTTGGGGAATGAACTTGTTGCCAACGGCAAAATCTTTGCTGCAAGAGCCTTCAATGTGCCTCTGAAACGTTATCCCATCCTCTCCGACGGCGCAAAAGTCCACACCGCTGAAATCATTGCTCAGGCGGTTGAGTACTTTTATGAAAAAACAGGCAATGCCATTGAAGCGATCCGTTCTTTGTGGAGTCGCGTTCACGAAGAGGGTATCACGCTTTTTCTCTTCAATGATCAGCCGGATAAAATTTACTTTATCAATATGAATCAAAGCGGTGCGCTCTATTTCACACCCGAAGGCACTTATGCTTCCTCTTCCCGGATGGCATTCGGTCTTCCGCTTGTCAAACATACGGAACTTCCTCTCAACAGCGTGGGTTACTTCACCGCTGAGGAACTTTATTCTGAAGCCCTGCCCGATCCGGGATTTCCGATCCTTGACAGGATTCCCGACGGTGTTCTCAGCGCAGCCTTGGCGTATCTCAAAGACCACCCCGACTCCACCATGGCTCAAATCACCGATCAGGGTTTCGGTCCGTTATTCCCCGCAACGGGTATCCGTCTGCGTGCGCTGACTGCCCACAGATTGATTGAAACGCTTTCCTCTGAGGGATGGATCTCTCAGAAAAACTGTGAAACAGAGGGTCCCTGCAACACCCAAGGACTTGTTACAAAGTTTTCGCTCACAGAAAAATTTTTAAAACTTTTTCCGTAATATGAAAAAAACTTCAGACCACTTTCAAAATGAATTTTCCAGCAGTGTCATCTCTTTGATGATGCTGGGATTCTTCATTATTCTTGCTGTTTTGTCGCTTTTCTGCGGTCAATTCCACAACGCAAAAATCCTGCCGTGGGTGGGAGCGGTATGTGCCCTGCCGCTGTACTGGAAAGTGCGTTTTGATTCCGACAGCGCAACACTTTTCTGCTGTTTTTTTCCGAAAAAAGTCAAGTACTTTGAAATCAAAAATGTCCGTTACTTTTTTTCAAACCCCGAAATGCCGGATGCCCCGGCGCACGTCTATTTTGAGATGCAAGACGGCAGAGAAATCAAATGGGAGTTGACCTTATTCACCACGCCGACCAGACAGAAAATCAAAGAGGCTCTGGAAATGCGTCTGAATATCGCAAAGCCCGCAGAAACGGAGACGCCGATTCAATCTGTCCATACCGAAGCAGTGCAGGACTGGGTCAAACAAGTCTGCAAAACCTCAAAGGCAGGAAAAATCCTGCTGTGTATCGCCGTATTGATACTTACGGTATTTTTCACCTTTTCCCTGATGCAGCAGATCACCTGGGATGCCCGTCTGCGCGACTGGGATAGAGTGGAAGGTGTTATTCTGAAAAATACGAGGAAACAAATCAGATCCGGCAGATCAAAAAAAACCGTTTCAGATTTGCTTTACCGTTACAGTTATAACGGCAAAGTCTATACCGGAAATAAAATTATTTACGGCAACGACACTTATCCCTCATGGGTCAAACCGGGGGCGAAACGTGAAATTCTGGTCAATCCGGCAAAGCCTGAAGTATCTGCCGCCGTATTCATTTATCGCGGAATCCCCGGCATGATATTCAAATATTTCAAAACGGCATTTTTCGGATTGGCCGCCCTTATTACAGGAATAGCCGGTTGTGTCAAGTTGGCAAAGAGTTCACCGGAAATTCCTGAAAAATTCCTTGAATATTACTCAAAGAATCCGCCGCCGGAGCAGCTGCCCAGGTACAAATCAACTTCAAACGGTATCAATCCGATTGCATTG
>JAZQYS010000511.1:0-2475 GCA_045633645.1 Victivallaceae bacterium
ACTGCTGGACGATGAGAAATTCCCCCTTATGTCAACGGATGAAGTTCTTCAGCAGATCAACTGGGATAACAAAGTAATTTCTGCAGAAAATTATTTAAATTACAATGATCTCTTTTCCGCAGAAGATTTCTGGGCGTTGGCGACAAGAATATTTGAAGTCTTTATCGAAAAATTCAACGATAAATATTATGCTCTTCTGCGCAACAGTTCTTCCGTAAACAATTCTGAAGACAATTCCGTTTCCATTTCCGAGGACAGCCGCCGTCTGCTGCAATCTCTGGAATGGGAACAGATTGATGAATTGCGCGGCAGACTCTCAGGAGCCCGCTTGAGGGAGGCCTTGAAATCGCTCCTGGTGAACGGAGAGCTGGAATTTCACAGCGGACAGCTTTGGGCCATTCTTCAAAAAAGTTACAATCGGGAGCCTTTTTGCTTTTTCAGTCCGCGCAAGGGACGGAAAATTCCTCTGCTGCTTCCGTATAATTGGGTGTGCAATGATATTTCCGCAAAAAATGTTCCGGCAGAATTGAATATCTGGGCAAGAGAAATTCTTTCGCTGTCAACCAAAGGCAAAGATAATGAGGTCGTCTGGAATTTTTCTGCGGTGGATTTTTCTGAAATACAAACAGCCTCAGATAAAACCTGGGAAATTTATTTCAGTCCGGCATATGAGTCAGCGGTAAAATCCAGATATATTATTTCTCTGCTTTCAGCTCAGCAGATTCTTGAGAGCGAAAAAGACCGTTATGCCGGAATAAAACTTGTCACCGGAGCCGCACGAGAGGAATTACTGCGGTACATCAAAGAAGAACTTTATTCTCTGACCGGCGGTATTGAAATTGATATTGAGGAAGAAAAAGCAAAATTTTCCAAACAGAAAATCTATTGTTTTGCCGATTTCGGTCCAACCTGGCAGCGCGGAATTGTTATTCTGGATATCCTTGCCCGTCTGGTGGTAACTGCCGCGAAAAATGAAATTTTTGCCGCCGTCTGGAATAATATAGATGAAAGAATCCGCTTCATTACGCATGTTTTATCTGCAACGCACTCCAATTTGGAACATCCGTTTCCGTATCATATCGGATTACAGGGGGATACCGTGTTGAGGATCAGCCGCGGAACAGATCAGCGGGATCATCTTACGCGTCTGGCAAACCATGAATACGAAAATCCCGCCGAACAGTATTGTTTTCTGATGGCGCTCGGAAAATATTTGAGCATGGAAAATCAGCCTGAAAAAATTCTTCAAGCCATCACGAACAATTCTTCCCTGGCTTCGTTTGCAGCACCGGATCAACTGGAACATCTTATGGAGATTTGATTATGTTCGTTTTTGAAACAATGCAGTCACTCCACCAGAACAATCTGGTTGAAAACTGTTTGCAGAAACTCCGGGAACGCGAAAGTATTATTGCAGATGTGCAGAATCTGCTTTCTCACTGGCAGGTGTTGCCTGAGTTGTCCACTGAAGATATCCGCAATATCAATACTGCTTTTTATAAGTATATTTGCTCTGAAATGACGCAGCTGCTTATTTTGGGCAATAGTGATTTCTGGCATCATGGCGGACGGGATGTGGCAGACGAGTTTATAAAACTGCTTCTTCCATTGAAATCCGAAGATGTGGCAGAAAGGGTCGATGTTGAATTTCTGCGGCAGGAAATGTTCGCAAGAGTGTCATATATTTTTGAAAAAATCAATGATGTTGCGATGTTTTGCCTTGAAGAAAGCGAACCTGAACAAGAGATTGATCTTGCATTTTTTTCCGGAATATCCAGCCCGCTTGATTCTGCAAAAATTTTCATGCAGTACTTGAATAATCATATTTCAGATGGCAACTGGCAGAAAATTGCCGGTTCAAAAAATCATGTAATGAGCCGTTTGAGACAAAAGAATCTGCTTGAAACAGAGTACCGTCAATGTCAGTATACGCCCGGAGATCCGGATTATGTTTTTTGTGAAAATCAATATCGTGTATTAAGTGAACAGATTGAGTCAGATTACAACGAAAGAACCATAGGTTTTAATGCCGGTGTCACGCCCTGGACTCTCAGAAATATCCTTAAACGCTATGTTTCAATTCCGCACCGAGAGGAAACGCGCCGCTGGACCTGGCAGAAATACAGTGAACTCAAAAGTGCTGTAAACGGAACACCGCCTCCTCCAGTCCGGCAGAAAACGTATTGGCTTGAAAACGATTTTTTTCAAAATGATTTTTTCAAAGATTGAAGGAATTGGATGAGAGTTCTTCTGTTAACTGACACACACGGTAAAATTGATCAAATAAATGCTTTTGCCGCAAAGTATAACGCTCAGGCGTGTATTCATTGCGGAGATATCGGTTTGTTTGATTACGAAAGCATAAGGAGTCTGCCGGCAGAGGAATTGACAAAAATCATCCGTCATTCTCCTGTTTCAGAAGATGAAAAAATCCAAATCTGCTCTCTTCCGCAGGCAAAAATGGCTGAGTTCCTG
>JAZQYS010000512.1:0-1865 GCA_045633645.1 Victivallaceae bacterium
AAGACAGGCAAAAGGCAGTAAATAAGCGCTATGAAAATAAAAAAGACGCAGAAAATCAGTGAAAAATCACTGCTTTTGCGTCACGTATTGCGCCATATTGCTAATTTATGCGATAAATAAAGCACATTCGAGCCCCTCGGGATCCATTTTTCGCCGGTTTTTACTGGTTTACAGCACTATATCAATACTGCTGAAAAACCGCTTAATTATCGGCTTTTTTAATGCTTTTAAGGTTTTTCGATTACAGCACTATATGCATACTTTTGCGCCTTGTTTGCGCCATTTCTGCGCCACGGTCAGATTATGTCTGTTTTTTCTTCCAGGATGATGCGATATTGTATAATTATTTTGTAAAAGTGGATATTTATGAAAGCAAAATACATTGGGGAAAATATGGTAGATATCCGGAACGGTGATATCTATGAAATTGAAGAATGCAAAGATGATTCACGATTCTATTTCTGTAAGGACAGAACTGGCAAATGGTTTACATATCCTCGTTCCTGTTTTGAGCTTAAAAACAATTCGACAATATTTGATAAAAATCAAATTGACTTTATGATCAAACATAGTATCAATCCTAATGATTTTGATGATGTGTTTGAAAAAACTGACCATTTAATGCGGACGCAAGGCTGGGATAAAAACTACGTATTTAATGATCTCGGCGAGATGTGTGAAGGGATTATAGATACATTGGTTGAAATGGGTTATTAGCACTCTCCGGAGTGTTTTCTTTTGTTTGCGATTGAATCAGATCGGGGAAATCGGTATATTGTGATTGTCCTCTTATGCCTGGATGAGAGGGCAGCGGAAATTGGTCTTTTACGCCATGAAAAAGCACTGGAAATCAGTGTTTTTTCTTTTATCGGTATTCTCTGAAGCCATGAGACGAATCGACATTGGTACATATCCGATAATCAAAAGATAATTGCCTGATATCGCTTTATACCGGCATTGAAATCAAGAAAAACAGCTGTTTTCCGGTCAGATCCGGAAGATAACTGGATCCAGACAATAAAAAAGCCGGGGGTGCCGAGATTTCCTCCGGTGTTTTTGCATGCACCGCATGCCGTGACTATAACTGATACACGCTCACATTATAGCGATTTCCGATAAAAGAAAAAAGATCATTCCTGATCTTTTGTTTGTTTCAATCTGGATCTTCTCTCCCGGGCATAAATTGTGTTGTATCCCGGATGCTTCATCAGGAAGCGTTCTCTTTGTTTCAGAAGACCTTCCCGCCGGCAGCTGTCGGAACAGTATTTCATATTCGGTTTATCGGCTCCGAACGGTTTCCCGCATATGGAACAATAAACTATCCTGTAACGGGGGTTCATCTCCATAATTTACTCCTTTACATTTTTTTCCATCCGCTTTCATCCCGGAATGGATCAAAAGTGAATTGTTTGTTCATCCATTCTTCAAACTGTTCAGCTGTGCTGCGTCCGTCCGGCATGTTGCTTGTGTCAATCTCTCCCGGATCTGCCGTTCTGGGGTATCCGCCATTATCAATTCTGACCTGTTCCGCTATCTCATCCAGTGCCAGGAAGTCATTGTTCAGCGGTTCGCCGTTTTCTCCCATCTGATCATTAAACCATCTGGAGAATTTTTCTGCGTTTGTCATAGCTTCATGCGCTCTGTATCCGTTCCGGATCATCAGCAAATCCTTTGCGATTGATAGGGTATCTTCTGTGGTATTGCCTTGAAGAAGTGAAGCCGGTACACCTGTCCGCTTTTCAATCTCCTGTTTCAGTTCGTCTAATGTCATATATATCGCTTTCTCCTATGCTTTTAATGCTGTTTTATGCGGTATTAAGTCAAAAAACAGCCTTTCATATTTTCTCTGTGTGTAAATCGGCGCT
>JAZQYS010000513.1:0-2944 GCA_045633645.1 Victivallaceae bacterium
TACTTTCCAGAAACGACAAATCCACATTTTGACAAAGCAAAATACATCAGAGATCTGGGAGTTTTAAAAAGGGCAGGATTCAATTTTATCCGCTGCCATACCTGGTGTCCTCCGGAACCGTTTTATGAGGCTTGTGATGAATTGGGAATTTTGGTGCAGACTGAATTCCCCGCGGTTTATTCTTTCGCAGAAGCAGAAGCAATTATCCGAATGATCCGTCGTCACAGTTGTGCAGTCATTCTCTGCGAGGGCAACGAAAAAATCATCAGTGATGAGGCAATAATCCGGCTCAAAAAAGTTGCTGCCATGTTGAAAAAACTTGCTCCCGGTATGCTTTTTAATCCGCAAGAGGCTATCAGAGGTATTGAATATTGCTTGCAGGATGGAGCAAATATTGAGATGTATCCTTATCCGCATGACGCGGAAAAATTGGCGAAAATATCGGAATTTTCCGATGTTTACGGCGGTCTGTGCTGTTCATTTTTCAGTTATGATCATGATGAATTTCCCGGAACCGAAAAAATGGAAGAGCTGTTGAGTGCCTACAAAGGAAAACCGTGTTTGAGCCATGAGATTGGTATTTTGGGCGGATATTTGGATTTTGATTTGGAGTATCGTTATGAAGATACTTACATCGGGACAGATCTTTTCGTCGCCGCAAGAAAAAATATGCAGAAACACGGTGTTTATCAAAATTGGCGGAAATATTACCAATATAACACACTTTTCATGTCATCCATAAGAAAGCAGCTGATCGAAAACCTACGCAGTTGTCCAAGTATTACTGGTTATGATTACCTGGGCGGCATTGATACCCATTGGCATACGATCGGTTATCCTTGCGGACTTTTTAACGAATTTTATGAAGAAAAATATGGGGAAACAACAGCTGATATACTTCGTTACAACAACAGTTCAGTTCTGCTGTGCGGTATGGGAAAATATCGCAATTACCGTGCCGGAGAAATCTATTCGGAAACACTTCAAATTTCACACTATGGCAAGGAAATCTTAAAAGATTGTCAGGTCAAGTGGAGTGTTGTGATTGATAATGAAATTATCGCAGAAAAACAGTTGAATATTGCAAAGATCGTCAATGGTAAAATCACTGAATTAGCGCAAATTGAATTGAATTTGCCCGCTTTGAAAGAAGGTAAAAAGGCAATCATATCTGCTGTCGTAAGCAGTAAAAATTCAGAAATAAAAAATCAGTGGAATATCTGGATATTCCCGGAAATTGAAGCTGCTTGCGAAAACGCAAAAATTGTTAACAAACTGACCGTTGAAGATATCGGATTCATCAAAAATGGCGGCGGGGTCATGTTGTGCAATAGTTTCCCGGGGGAAACATTGGTGGAAACATTCAGACCGCACACTTCCGGCAGATGTTTGGGACACTCCGGGGCTTTGGTGAATATTCACCCGATTTGGGAAAAATTCCCGCATGATAATTTTGCAGATTGGCAGTTTTATGGATTGATGACCAATTCCAAATCATTGGTCAATGATAATGACATGCCAGAATTCAAGCCCTTATTTGAATTGATTCCGTCATTCAAGCTGATCAAACACAAATCACTGCTGTCGGAATACAAAATCGGCAAAGGAAGATTGATTATTGCCGGCTTCAACTTTGATAAAAACAATCCGGCTTCAGAGTATCTGAAAGGATTGATTTTGCAATATTTGAACGGGAAAAATTATATTGATGCTCCGGAATGGGATGAAGAAAAACTGCTGCAAAGAATTGATCAAGCTAATGGCGAAGCTAAAATTCTCGGCAAAAAGATTGATGCAGGCGGCCGTCCGATCGATGATTGATAAACATGATAAACATTAAAACTGTAGAATAAAGGAAATACATTTATGAAAAATCTGGAAAAGACTACTGGCCTTTTGGGGGCTCTCCCCCCGTCTGAAACACTGGGTTCACTGATCAAAGGGATCGAACTTGCCAAAAAAGGTATAAAGGTTCATATGCTTTCGGTTGGAGAGCCTGACTTCGACACGCCTGATCCGATCAAAACGGCATGCTTTGAAGCAATGAAAGCCGGAATGACGAAATATACTATCCCCGCCGGGATCTCCGAATTGCGTGAAGCGTGTGCCGAAAAATTCAATGCTGACGGCATTATTTCTTCTCCTGCACAGGTTGTTGTGACCCCCGGCGGCAAATTTGCCTGTGCAGCTGCAATCACAGCTCTTTGCGGTCCTGGAGATGAGGTCATCATTCCTGTTCCGTACTGGGTCAGCCATTTGCACATGGTTGCTGCTTCCGGTGCACGTCCGGTGTTTGTTCAAACATATCCGGAAAATAATTTTGAATTGACAGAGGAGGATCTTGCCCGCTATGTTACCGAAAAAACCCGTCTGGTAATTCTCTGTTCTCCATCCAATCCTACCGGAGCTGTTTACCGGAAAGCCGCACTGGAAACTCTTGGCCGCTGGGCCGTTGAAAAGAATTTCATGATCCTTTCCGATGAAGTTTACGAAAAACTTACTTATGACGAGGATCAGCCTCACATCAGTGTTGCTTCGCTTGCTCCAGAAATTGCAGAACATACGATCACGATCGATTCTTTCAGTAAAAGTTATGCTATGACTGGATGGCGTGTAGGTTTCCTCACTGCCCCGTTGTGGCTGACCCAAAAGATTGATGCCTTACAGACACATTTTGTTGCGAATGTTACCACTTTTGCTCAATATGGAGCATTAAAAGCCCTCAAAGAATGTTCTGCTGATTGCGAAAAAATGAGATTGGCATTTGCTCAAAGACGTGAACTTTTTTGCGGACTGCTTAACCAGATCCCCGGACTGAAGTTTATCCGTCCGTCAGGGGCATTTTACGTTTTCTGCGACATATCTGCCTATGGATTGTCCAGTATGGATTTCTGTGACCGGATGATGGATGAGGCATTCATCGCAGCAGCTCCCGGATGCGGAT